>NZ_JAFMFX010000001.1:0-88566 GCF_017855895.1 Vulcanococcus sp. CPBay_Sum15L08_68
AGAACGACACGGCTAAAAACCTGCTGACCGCGGGCTGGGATGGCCTGCATGCGCTCGCTATCCACCAGGTAAATCACCTGTTCAGCACGCAGCCAATTGCCGCCGTCCTGAAGGATGTCGACGTCACCACTGAGGACAACCCGGCCCTCATTGCTGAAGTACTGAGCTTGGCGGGCGGTGGCCACGACCCGCTCATCTGGATAGACGATGCGGACGTTGCCACTGGCGGTGATCACACCGGTCTGTTGATCCGCTTGCTGTTGGTCCGACTCAATCGTCACCAGGCCGGTGTTCAACCGCAGGGGCTTGGTGGGAATGGGAGCAGAACCATCGCCCGCTTCTGCGCTGACGACCTCTTCAACGCTGATGACTTCAGCCGCCGGAACGGTCTGCTGAGCCCAACCTGGGGCGCAGACGCCGATCAAGAGTCCAAGGCTTGCCGCGCGACTAGCGAGGGCACTGCACCAG
This sequence comes from Vulcanococcus sp. CPBay_Sum15L08_68, assembly GCF_017855895.1. Lineage (NCBI taxonomy): Bacteria > Bacillati > Cyanobacteriota > Cyanophyceae > Synechococcales > Synechococcaceae > Vulcanococcus > Vulcanococcus sp. CPBay_Sum15L08_68. Next base: position 469 of record NZ_JAFMFX010000001.1, read on the forward strand.
AGACGGGCAGTGCTGCGATCTGCGGCCAAACCCACTCCAGCAACGCGGTGACATCCATCGTATCGCCGAGCACCGCTGCGTTCCTTCAGGAATCGGCATCAATGGGTGTGAGTTCGGGCAAGGGGATGCCCTCAAGCGAGCGGTTCTCGTGCAGGGCCAAGAGGCGTTCACGGGCAACCTGCCTCAGGGGGTCGAGGGCCAGCTCGAACTGGATCGGCCCTGCCCCCTGTAGACGGCCGAGGCCTTCGCCCAGGAGAACCATGGCACCGCGTTGATTGCCGCGGTCGAGATGGTGGTGGGCAACCGCAATCTGGAGGATCCCCTGCAGCGTGCGGCGGCAAGGTCCCTGGGTCTCGTGCCAGAGCTCCTCAAAGCCGTCGTGGCAGGCGTACCACTCACCCGCATTGAAAAGCCTGACGGCCTCCCCGAAACGGGGATCGCGCGTCAGGCTGGTTTCCTCAGGGTCGAGGGGCTGATTCAACGTTTCGCGGGCTTCTTCGCGGGCAGTTTGCGCAGGCGAATCGACTCAGGGGTGACCTCGAGCATTTCATCGGGACCGATGTACTCCAGCGCCCGCTCCAGGGTCATCTGCATCGGGGCTTGGAGGGTATCGAGTTCCTCTGCACCGGCCGAGCGCATGTTGGTGAGCTGCTTGGTCTTGCAGACGTTGAGCTCGAGGTCTTGGGGACGGTTGTTTTCGCCCACGAGCATGCCCTTGTAAACCTTCGTGCCAGGGGTGATGAAGAACTGACCGCGGTCCTCGGCGTTCTTCAGGGCATAGAAGGTCGCGGTCCCTTCCTCGAAGGCGATCAACACGCCGTTGCGACGGGTGTCGAAATCGCCCTGCATCGGGCGGTAGTCGAGGAAGGAGTGGCTCATGATCCCCTCGCCGCGGGTGGCGCGGATGAAGTCACCACGGAAGCCGATCAGGCCTCGGGAGGGCACCACGAACTCCAGCTGGGTGCGGCCGTCGTTGGTGTTCTCCATGTTCTGCATCTCGGCCTTGCGGACGCCGAGCTTCTCGATGCAGGCACCCACCGATTCCTCGGGCACATCCAGCACCAGGGTTTCGAAGGGCTCCGAAGGGGTGCCATCGATGGTGCGGAAGATCACCTGAGGCTGGGAGACCTGGAACTCATAGCCCTCACGGCGCATGGTCTCGATCAGGATGCCCAGGTGCAGCTCACCGCGGCCACTGACGGCCCAGCGATCGGGGGAGTCGGTGTCCTCAACCCGCAGGGCGACGTTGGTCAGCAGCTCTTTATTCAGACGGTCACGCACCTGACGGCTGGTGACGAACTTGCCCTCCTTGCCCGCGAAGGGCGAGTCGTTGACCACAAAGGTCATCTGCAGGGTCGGCTCGTCCACCTTGATCAGGGGCAGCGCCTTGGGCTCGTCAGGGCAGGCAATGGTTTCGCCGATGTTGACCTCGTCAAAGCCGCAGACGGCCACCAGGTCACCGGCGCGAGCCTGTTCAATCTCAACGCGCTGAAGGCCCTGGAAGCCGAGCAACTTGCTGATGCGGCCGCGCTTGACGCTGCCGTCGTCACGCAACAGTGCGACCGGCTGGTTGCCCTTGATCGTGCCGTTGTGAATCCGGCCGATCATGATTCGGCCGAGGAAATCGCTGTAGTCGAGGGTTGTGACCTGAAGCTGCAGGGGCTTCTCGGGGTCGCCAACCGGGGGCGGAACGTGGCGAAGGATGGCATCGAAGAGCGGACGCATGTTGTCGCTCTCCGTGGCCATGTCGGGCTTGGCGTAGCCACCCATGCCACTACCAAAGAGGTAGGGAAAGTCGCACTGATCGTCGTCGGCACCCAGCTCCAGGAACAGATCCAGAACCTTGTCGACGGCCTGCTCAGGATCAACGCGGGCGCGGTCGATCTTGTTGACGAAAACGATCGGACGCAGGCCCTTCTCGAGCGCCTTCTTCAGCACGAAACGGGTCTGGGGCATCGGCCCCTCGTTGGCGTCCACGATCAACAGACAGCCGTCGACCATGCCGAGCACGCGCTCCACTTCGCCACCGAAGTCAGCGTGACCAGGGGTGTCAACGATGTTGATCCGGATCCCTTCGAAGTCCACCGCAGTGTTCTTGGAGAGGATCGTGATACCCCGCTCACGCTCCAGGTCGTTGGAGTCCATCACGCAGGTGGGGACGGCCTCGTTGTCGCGGAAGATGCCCGACTGGGCCAGCAGGGCATCCACCAGGGTGGTTTTGCCGTGGTCGACGTGGGCAATGATCGCGATATTGCGGATCGGTGTTCCGGGATGCTCGCCGCTCATGGATGGGGCTCGAGGGAGGAGGTCAGGGATGGTCTGGCTGGAGCACGCCGCAGCTAACGGCCGCAACGCTCAACTCAAGAGCAGGCGTTGGCTTGGGAACGGTGGCTGAAACCCATGGGCAACGTCGCAGGAATGAACCTGATCGAACAAAGCCGGTATCTCTTGCAGCGTGGCTGATGTGTCTGGAGCGTTCGTGACGAACGACCACACACCAAAACCAAAGAACCCTTCGGTGCGTTAACGCAATCTATCCCAGCAACAAACCGCTCTAGTGGCGCTCGGACAGGGTTCCGCGGGTCACCCCCAGGCGGCTTTCCAACTGTTCGCTCTGCCAGACCATCTGACCACTGATCTCTCCGTTGAGGGCCTGGCGGTAGAGGGCGACACGGCGCTGGGTATCCGCGGCGGTTTCCTGCAGCAGTTCGAGCCTGAAGTGGCGAACGCCAGCCTCCAGGAATTGGGGAATGGCCTCAGCGGCGGTCTGCGCACGGGCATTGAACAAGGTATTGCGGCAACCCAGATCAGCGCGCAGGGGATGCTCTGCGCCGCTGCGGTCCCGCAGGAGAACCTGATGCTGCTCACAGGGACGGCCGCAGTCGGTGTGGTCGTGCCCCTCAGAGAGGAAGGCACAAAACAGGCAGTGCTCCATATGAAAGAGCGGCATGTGCTGGTGCAGGGTCAGCTCGAGGGCCTCGCGAGGACAGGTCCTGACAAGGGCCAACAGCTGATCCAACGCCAGGTCGTAGCTCGCCGTCAGCCGTTCCAGGCCCCAGCGCTCAAGCAACCAGCGGGCAGTGATGGGGTTGGCGACGTTCAAGGAGAAATCGCCCTGGCAGGGGGCCAGGGGCGTGAGCCGCTCCAGCTGATCCACATTCCGAACCAAATAGCCGTCCGGCTCAGCGCGAATCAGCGGTTCCAGACTCCAGGACTCATCGGGCCTGCAGATCCGCTGACCCGCCAACCAGAGGCCGCCGGGCCAATACCCCTTGCCGCGTTTGACGGCCTCCCGCAGCTGCGCAGGATGCTCAAGATCAACGATCACCCGATCGACTGGAAGATCCTTCAGGGCATCGAGCTGGTCGAGGTCACGCACCAGAACGCTCAACTGGGGCTCCAGCCGTTCGGCCTCAGCAATGGGAGGAATCAAGGCCTCCAGGAGGTCAGCCGCTGGGCGCTGCTCCCGGATCGTTGGGGGGACTGGAGTGGCCTGCTGTGCGAGCTGATCCACCAGTTGCCGTCTCAGTTGGTTCAACTGGGCAAGCGGAAGAAAGAGATCCGGTTCAAGCTCCAGCTCCAGCTGCTCTAGACGCCAAGGGGTGCCGCCAAGTCGTCCGAGTTGCTGCTCCAGGCGTTCACGGTTCAAGGCTTGACCCTGCGCAGGTGCGAGGGGCTGCTCACTGAGAACGAAGCATCCCTCGATCGACAGACCGGCCGCCCTCACGACCTCAAGCCGAAGGGCGGTCCCGCACGAGCCCGAGGCCTTCAACACCAAAGGGCGCCGCTGCTCCTCCAGGGAGCGCTCGGCCATGCGCTGAAAGCGGCTCTCCCGCTGGGGATCGCTGGTCAGCCAGCAGGGACTGCCCCGGCGCAAGCCACGCAAATCAACACGCCTGGGACCCAGTCGCACGGCGCATCCCCCCTTCGGCCTGGGCTCGATCGCCATCACCCGTCCCCCGACTTCCTTAGGGGGCAACAGGGGATCGGAATGGGGGACCTCCAGCACGAGTCCGTCACCGGCTTTGCAATCCAGACGTCCCTTGAAAAGCAGCCAGTCCCCATCAACACGCTCCAAGCGCCCAAGCCAGGGGCCGCGCTTTTTGCTCCAGCGCCCATGGACCAGCTGACGGTGATCAATGCCTGCGAGCCAACCGGTGCTGAGCCCGCGCGAGAAACTCAACTCCAGGTTTCGCCGGAGCTCCCGCTGCTCTAACTGCTCCAAAGGCGTGCGCTCACCAAAGAGCTGGTCGAGACCCTGGCGGTAGGCGTCGGTGACCGCGGCCACATAGGTGGGGTCTTTGAGCCTGCCCTCGATCTTCAAGCTGGCCACGCCGGCATCCACCAGCTCCGGCAACAGGTCCCAGGCGGCTAGGTCCTGGGGTGAGAGCAGATAGCGCTGCTCGCCGAGGTCCAGCTCTTCTCCATCAACAATCAGTTCATAGGGAAGCCGGCAGGCCTGGGCGCATTCGCCGCGGTTGGCACTGCGCTGGCCAAGGGCCTCACTGGTGAGGCACTGGCCGGAATAGGCCACACAAAGGGCGCCGTGAACGAAGACCTCAAGGGGCATCTCCAGCTGACGCTTCACCAGCTGCTGCTGAATCCGCTGCAGATCCTTGAGGCTCAACTCCCTCGCCAGGACCACGCGCTGGCAGCCCAACTCTTGGGCCATGGCCACACCGGCAGCGCTGGTGATGGACATCTGGGTCGAGCCGTGGATAGCCAGCTCCGGGGTGAGCTGCTGGGCCAATGCGGCAAGGCCAATGTCCTGGACGATGAGGGCGTCGACTCCGGCAGCGTCAGCGGCCAGCAGTAACTCCGCCGCTCGGCTGAGCTCGTCGGTGAAGACCAAGACGTTGAAGGTCAGGAAACCCTTCAGGCCGCGGCGATGGAGCCAATCCATCACCTCGGGGAGATCAGACGCCTTGAAGTTTTCGGCCCGCAGCCGTGCGTTGAAGGTCTCGACCCCGAAATAAACCGCGTCAGCTCCGTTGACGGCGGCCGCTTTGAGGGATTCCCAGCAACCCGCCGGCGCCAGCAATTCCGGCAATGGGGCCTCAGCCATGCATCAGTTCCATGGATTACTCCGAGAAGCGGCCGGCGGCATCGAAGGTCTTCAGCGCATCGGCGGATCCCTCAAAACGCCAGTGCCAGGGCTCGTAGCTCACGCCCTGACGGTTGTCCTTCGGAAAGGAGAGGACGAAATGAAAGCGATTGGCGTTGCGCTCAAGCCAGGCAAAGGACTCGGTGCGATCGAAACTCTGGGAAAGATGGGTCTCGGGGCGTCGACCATCGCCAAAGTCAACGGCGTAGCCCGTGCTGTGCTCAGAGAATCCGGGCGGTGCACTGACCTGCGCTCGTTCCCGAGCACTTTGATTGCGCTCTGATTTGACTTCAAAAAAGATCTGCTTTTGAAGGGAGATCGAGCGGAAGGCACTGAGCACCCGCAGGTCCACACCCTCGGCATCAGCAGCGCGGCGCATCTGACGCAGAGCCTCGGCCGCCTGGGCATTGAGTGCCACGCCTGGGCCAATACTGATCAGTTGGGAATCCTCCGCCTCGGGATAGGGGAAGTGACCGAGCAGGCGGCCGTCGGAACTCAGACGGGCACTCAGCCCGGCAACGGGAACGGGAGCCAACCGTTGCAGCAGTGGAGCCCGCAACGCATAGGCCACAGCTGCAACGAGAACGAGTGCTGCAGAGGCGCTGGCTACGGCAACGGGAGTCCGACGTTTGCGCTGCAGGCTGGGGGAGAGGGTGCGCCTGGCGAGAGGAATGTCATCCATGCCGGAGGGTTCAGCGCCGCCCTTGCTTGCGCCCGCCCGGTACTGGCTGGTCTGACGACCGGGGCTAGGCAAGCGAGAACTCCCGTTGGAACTGGGGTTATGTGATGTTACGAGCTCGCGCTGGAGTTGCCAGCGGTTGCCTATCAAGCGGTGTTAGCTTCGCGTCAACATCCTTCTGGCGGAGCGGGTTTCAAGATGTTGCGAGTCGCGGTGGTGGGCGGCGGCCCGAGTGGTTCCTGTGCTGCTGAAATTCTGGCTAAGGCGGGAATTGAGACCTGGATCTTCGAGCGGAAGCTGGATAACGCCAAGCCCTGTGGTGGGGCCATCCCTCTGTGCATGGTCGAGGAGTTCGACCTGCCCGAGTCGATCATCGACCGCAAGGTCCGCAACATGAAGATGATCTCCCCCTCCAACCGTGAGGTGGACATCAATCTCGAAAACGAGAACGAATACATCGGTATGTGCCGCCGGGAGGTCATGGATGCCTTCATGCGCGACCGCGCCGCTGAACTCGGCGCCAACTTGGTCAACGGTCTGGTGACCAAGATCGACACCGGCGCCAACCGCCAGGGGCCCTACACCCTCACCTACTCCGACTACAGCGAGGGTGAGGCCACTGGTGAGACCAAGAGTCTCGAGGTGGACCTGATCATTGGCGCCGACGGTGCCAACAGCCGCGTGGCCAAGGCCATGGATGCTGGTGACTACAACGTGGCCATCGCCTTCCAGGAGCGCATCAAGCTGCCTGCTGAGGAGATGAAGTACTACGAGAGCCTGGCCGAGATGTACGTGGGCACGGATGTGTCCCCCGACTTCTACGCCTGGGTGTTCCCGAAGTACGACCACGTCGCGGTCGGCACCGGGACCATGCAGGAAAACCAGGCGCTGATTAAGAGCCTGCAGGAGGGCATTCGCGAGCGCGCCAAGAAGCGTCTGGTGAATGGCGAAGTCATCAAGGTTGAGGCCCACCCGATTCCTGAGCACCCCCGTCCCCGCCGCGTCGTCGGCCGGATGGCGCTTGTTGGTGATGCCGCCGGCTATGTGACCAAGAGCTCCGGTGAGGGCATCTACTTCGCCGCCAAGAGTGGTCGGATGTGCGCCGAGCAGATCGTTGAGGCCAGCCAAGGCGGCAAGCGGGTTCCGACTGAAGCCGACCTCAAGAAGTACCTCAAGAAGTGGGATCGCCAGTACGGCGCCACCTACAAGGTGCTCGAAATTCTCCAGAACGTCTTCTATCGCAACGACGCGGCCCGTGAAGCCTTCGTCGAGATGTGCGACGACAAGGACGTTCAGCGCCTGACGTTCGACAGCTACCTCTACAAGCGCGTGGTAGCGATGAACCCCTGGCAGCAACTCAAGCTGACCCTGCTGACCCTCGGCTCCGTTCTCCGCGGTAACGCCCTGGCACCGCAGGGTTACAAGCCCGTTCCCAGCGCCGTCCGCGAGGACGGCGAGGTCAACGCCATGCTGGCCGTGAGCACCATCAAAGGTGGTATTCGCGTCGGGAACCAGAAGGCCAAAGCCAAAGCCGATCGTGAGCCGGCGTTGAGCGGCAAATAAGGACCTGGTTGGTCAAAAAAGGCAGTGGATTACTCCACTGCCTTTTTTTGTGCTTAAGCCGAGGCGGTGCTCAGTGCTTGATCAATGCTGACCAACTCCAGGGCCTTGGAATCCCAAAGAATGAGGTCAAAGCAATGGGGAATGTCCTTCAGGGTCAGATAGGTGCAGTTCTGCAGTAAATGCGAATGGAAGCGGTGGCAGTCCCGGAGTCTGTAATTGGGAATGCGTTCACAAAGGTGATGGACAGAATGAAAAGCAATATCAGCCGTGAACCAGTTCAAGATGGCTGGCAGCACAAGGTTGCTGCTGCCTTCAATGGCACCCTTGAAATAACTCCAACCGGAGGTTCCACTGGTGTAAGAACCCTGGAAATTGTGCTGAACAAAGAAGACACAGATAAACATGGCCGCTGAGCAGGCCATCACGAAGGAATAGCAGCTCAGAAAAAGCCCAAGGCCCAACCAGGAAGCCATGAGAACCCAACTGGTCAGAACCACGACGTTGTTGGCGACCAGGTCCATCCATTCACCTGTGGTGTACCAGTGGCTGGACTTAAAGTCCAGAACAAAGCGCTTCCAACCGGAGGGTCCCGTCCTAGGGAAGCGAATGGCCTGCTTCAGTGCTGCGCCCGCGAATTCAGCTGAGCCGAGTAGTAGCTGAAGCCTGGGACGGATCACCAGGTAAAAGAAGCCACCGGGAAAGAGCATCAGGGGGTGGCGGATCAGGCGATAGCGCCACTGGGCAGAAGGGGACAACTGGAGAAACTGCTCCACCGTCAAAAGGGACGACGGCCCCCGATAGACATCCCAATTGCCGTTGTGCTTGTGGTGAAAGGCATGACCCCGGGACCAGGGGAACTGCGGAATGGCGTTCAAGCAACCCAAGCCAAAGCCCGTCAGTCGGTTGCACCATCGCGTTGACCAGAGCGTGTCGTGGCCGCAGTCATGCATCAGCGAGAAGCTGCGGGCAGAGAACAACACCAGTGCCAGCAGCACCGGCACCAAAAGCCAGCGCAAACCAGGATCAGCCGCGCAAACGGGAATGACGGCCCAGAGACAGGCAATGGGAAGAACGGTCACGAGGACCTGCCAGAGCGCTCTGGCGTTGCTGGACTGGCGAAAAGAAGCGAGGGAGAAATCGCCGCGACTCAGTGGCCTGTCGAGCTCTGCTGAGCGGATGGAAGTCGTCAGCGGATCAGCCTCTTTGTTGCAAACAGGCTAAGACCTCTTGTTACAGAGCGTTAGCCACTGATCCGGCTGAAGTCAGCCAGAACCGATGCCTGGTTGTTGAGAACACCCAACAGATTGAGGCGGTTGGCGCGGATCGATGCGTCCTCAGCCATCACCATCACGCTGTCCTCTCCATCAAAGAAATTCGCAAGGGCCGACGCACCAGCGATCAGTCCCTGGGCCAGTTGGGCGTAGCGATCGGGATCACTGCCGGTGGCGACGGGCTCCAGACTGTTCAAAACCGAAAGCATCCCGGCTTCGCTGGACTTCTCAAAGAGGCTTGCATCGACAACAGCGCTGGCCGAGAGAACCGTCTGAGGCAGATCCCCTTTGGTGGCCAACTTCGCAGCACGGGTGACCACGGCCTGGACAGCGGTGAGCTCGCCGCCAGAGCGCAGGCTCTGGAGGAGAGAAGCCCGTTGACGCGCATCACCCGGGTCGGCCAGGAGCCTCTCGAGAGAAACCGTTTCACCAGCGACGGCTTGAACCAGATCGGAATCAATGGCGGCCTCTTCCAGCAGGCTCTGCAGGCGTTGCCCCATGAGCTCGGAGAGTTCCTGAGCTAATGCCGCTGCATCGACCTTGAAATGGGGCAGCAGCTTGGCCCAATGCTGCGTCGCACGTTCCAGGAGCGTCTTGATGTTGAGGCTCCAACCTTGATCCCAAAGGATCTGGAGGATGCCGTTGCCAGCCCGGCGCAGGGCATAGGGGTCCGAGGAACCGGTGGGACGCTCACCCTTGGCGTAAATGCTCAGAAGCAGTTCAAAGCGCTCCGCGAGGGCCACCACAGCACCTGCCACCGAACTCGGCAGGGCATCACCGGCCCCCTTGGGTTGGTAGTGCTCCAGCACAGCCAGGGCCACCTCGCGGGGTTCACCCTCGGCGAGCAGATATTTGCCGCCCATGACGCCCTGCAGCTCTGGGAACTCACCAACCATCTGGCTGACGAGATCGTGCTTGCACAGGTGAGCCGCGCGGGTGGCGTGGTCGGCCACCTGGTTCGGCAGCTCGAGCTGCTCGGCCAGTAGGGCAGTGAGCCACTCGAGCCGCTCAACGCGATCGAGGAGTGAACCCAGGCCCTCAGCAAAGGTCACCCGCTTGAGCTGCTCGCGCCGCTCAGCGCTGGCGACGGCGCGGTCGGCCTGGACAAAGAACTCAGCGTCAGCCAGCCGGGCCTTCAGGACCCGTTCGTTACCCCGGCGGACGGTGTCGCTGGCCTCGGCAAGGCCATTGCCAATGCAGAGGAACCGCGCCAGCAAACTCTTGCGGGCGTCCAAGGCCAGGGGGTCGGAATCCGCGTCCTTGCGATACAGAGGCACGTAACGCTGATGGGCACGCATCACGGTGCTCAAGACCTCCGCGGGCAGAGCCAGGTAATGGTCCGCAACGCTTCCCTCGATCAACAGGGGGGTCTCAACGAGATCGGTCAGTTCCTCAAAGAGGTCACTGGGTAAATCGGGAACCGCATCCAAGGCGGCGGCACTGCGTTCAACGCTGGTGCGAATGAATGAAGCCCGATCAGAGCGATTGACCACCACCCCGGCGTCGGCCAGGGCAGCGGCGTAGGCATCGGCCGACGGGATCGCCACGGCGTCGCTGTAGAGACGGTGGCCACGGCTGGTCTGGCCGGACTGCACGACGGGGTCGCTACCGGAGAGGGTGACGGGGATCAGCTCGGAACCCAGCAGCGCCACCAGCCACCGCACGGGCCTGGAAAAGCGGCTTTCTCCCACGCCCCAACGCATAAAACGACGGCCCTGGAGGGCTGCAATCCACTGGGGAATGGCCTCCGCCAGGAGCTCACGGGCGGGGCGCCCGGCTTCCAGGACTTCCGCAAAGACAAACGGACCCTTGGGGGTGTCACGCACCTCAAGGGCAGCGGGATCAACACCGCAGCGCTTGGCAAAACCTATGGCGGCCTGGGTCGGGACACCGTCTTTGAACGCCTGTGCTGCGGGTGGCCCCTTGCGCTCATCGCGCAGATCGGGGGCTGATTCAGACAGATCACTCACCTGGACCACCAGGCGACGGGGAGTGCTGGTGGTCTCAACCTGGCCGTAGCTCAGTCGCGCTGCACTCAGATCACGCTTCACCGCCTGCTCCAGCTGCGGCAGCGCCAGGCGCGCAAAATCCGCGGGCAACTCCTCAGTCCCGATCTCAAGCAGAAAGGTGGACACGGAGCAGGCAGCCTCAGCAGCCGCTCAGCTTATTGAAACGGCTCCGAAGCCAAGCCTGGTCGACGCTTCGCTACGTTCAAAGATCACTGTTTGTGGTGCGTGAGCGTGGCCGAAGGGCAGTCCGTGGGGCAAGTGGAGCAGAAGAGCCCCGAGGAACGGACGTTTTCCCCTTCCATCGCCACAGGCGCAGAGCGCACCAAGTTTGAGCAACTCAAGGCCGACAGCGACTACCTGAAGGACCCTCTCGCTGCAGAGCTGCAGAACGACCTGAGTCACTTCAGTGACGGGGCCGTTCAGTTGCTGAAATTCCACGGCAGCTATCAACAGGACAACCGCGAAAACAGGCAGAAGGGTCAAGACAAGGACTGGCAGATGATGCTGCGCCTGCGCAGCCCCGCTGGACGGATCCCGGCCGGCCTGTATCTGGCGATGGATGAGCTGGCCGATCGCCTCGGCAATGGAACGCTGCGGGCTACCACCCGTCAGGCCTTCCAGATGCACGGCATCCGTAAGGGACATCTCAAGGAGGTGATCGGCACCATCGTTCGCTCGATGGGTTCGACCTTGGCGGCCTGCGGCGACATCAACCGCAACGTCATGGCGCCGGCGGCCCCCTTCGAAAAAGGCGGTTATCCAGCGGCCCGCCAATTAGCCAACGACATCGCTGACGTCCTCAGCCCGCAGGCCGCTGAGGGCAGCTACCTGGACCTCTGGGTCGATGGCGATCTGAGTTACCGGATCAAACCCAGCCGCCCCGTGAAGAAGGCACGCGAGCGGCAACAGGAAGGGGGTGTCTTTAGCGGGGACGCCAAGGAGCCTCTGTACGGCGGCACCTACCTACCCCGGAAATTCAAGGTGGCCGTGACGGTGCCTGGGGACAACTCCGTCGATCTGCTGACCCAGGACATCGGCCTGGTGGCCTTTGCTGATGCCAACGGCGAACTCCGTGGCTGCAACGTTTATGTGGGTGGTGGCATGGGCCGCACCCACAACAAGGAGGAGACGTTTGCCCGCACAGCTGATCCCCTCGGCTATGTGGAAGCTGAACACATTTTTGATCTGGTGCAGGCGATCCTGGCCCTGCAACGGGACCACGGTGACCGCAACAACCGTCGTCACGCACGGCTCAAGTACCTGATCCACGATCAAGGCATTCGCTGGTTCAAAGACGAACTCAAGGCGAAGTACTTCTCGCACCCGATCAAGGGTCTACGACTTGAGCCCAAAGCCAAGCTTGAGGACTATCTGGGTTGGCATCGCATCAGCGCCGGCAAGTGGTTCGTCGGCATCCCGCTGTTGTGTGGCCGTCTCTCGGGCGATCTCAAGCGGGGCCTTCGCCAGCTGGTGGAGACCTATCAATTGGAGATTCGTCTCACCCCCAACCAGGATCTGCTGCTCTGCAACATCGGCACGGCCCAGCGGGCTGCAGTCAAAGAAGCCCTCGCCGCTCTTGGCGTTGAGACGCCCGAAACACCGGACCAACTGGCGCGTCACGCCATTGCCTGTCCTGCGCTCCCCCTCTGCGGGCTAGCGGTGACCGAGGCCGAGCGGATTCTTCCCGATGTGCTGGCGCGGCTGGATGCACAACTGCGGCGCCTCGAGATTGAGAAATCAATCCTGGTGCGCATGACCGGCTGTCCAAATGGATGCGCCCGTCCCTACATGGCTGAACTGGGCCTGGTGGGTGATGGCGTCAATCAGTACCAACTCTGGCTTGGTGGAACACCGAACTTGAGTCGTCTGGCTGAGCCCTACCTCGAGCGGATGCCGCTGGAGAAACTCGAGAGCACGATTGAACCGCTGCTGAAGGGCTGGAAGGCCGCAGGCGGCCGCCGCAGCTTCGGTGACTATGTCGCCAAGCTCGGCCGCCAGTCCGTTGAAGAGCTGGTCCGCTCAGCCGTCTGACGCACGGCCATAGATCGCCTCGCTCTGGCTCCGCTGCCAGGCCCAGAGCTGGTCGCCGTAGCTGAAGTGCCACCACTCGTTGGGGTGTTGGGCGAAGCCCTGCGATTCCATCGCATCAGCGAGGAGTCGGCGCCGTCGATCCCATTCGAGGGCCTGTTGGCGCTCCACACCGTCAGGCGTCGTATCGGCAACGGCGCGGTAGTGGTGCGGCTCTGATACAGCACCGATCGCGTCGATGTCAGAACCCATGTCGACGAGTTCGCCCGCCCCATCCAGCAGGGTGAGGTCAACCGCCGCTCCGGTGCTGTGGGGAGGTGGTGTCGCAGGATCCAGGCTGGGCGGAGCCCAAAAGCGACTCACCTCGTCAATGACAGCCGCCACGGCTGGGCTGGCCGAGCTGGGGTTTAGGCCTCGGGTGCTGCACTCCTGGGCGATGGCGTAGTCCACCATGAAGCGCTGGACAGCAATCGGACGCCAAGCGTCAAAGATCGCCAGGCGGTAGCCGGGTTCAGCCGTGCTTAAAACCGTCTGGGCCTGGAGGAGGCGCTGGATGACTCCGGTGCGGAGGCGAAAGGGACAGGCACCCTCGCCATAGGGGGCACCAACGGCGACATAGGGGTGGGGTTCGATCCGAAAGAGAGCCGCAGGCAAGGGGGCAAGCGACTCGGCGCAGTCGCGGATGACGATGTCACTCCAGGGCCGCAGGGGCATCAGTTCAGGCGGGCAGCTTGGGCGACCCGATGACGCTGGTCGCTCAGCACTTTGGCAAGGCCCGGGTGTTGATCCAGGTCAGGATCCTCCGCCACGATCTCCTGGGCAACGCGGCGGGCCTGCTCCAGCACCTCCCCGTCGTCGGTGAGGCTGGCGAGGGCCAGATCTGGCAGCCCACTCTGGCGGGTGCCCAGGACCTGACCGGGACCCCGCAGGCGCAGGTCCATTTCCGCGATCTCAAAGCCGTCGTTGGAGCGCACCAGCACCTCCAGGCGCTGCCGTGCGAGCACATTGCGGCTGTCGTTCACCAGCAGGCAGTAGGACGCCGCAGCCCCTCGGCCAACGCGTCCGCGCAACTGGTGCAACTGGGCCAACCCGAAGCGATCGGCGTGGTCAATCACCATCACGCTGGCCTCGGGCACATCCACGCCCACCTCGACCACGGTCGTACTGACCAGCACCTGGGTCTCGCCGCTCGCAAAGGCTGTGATTGCCGCCTGCTTCTCAGCACTGGGCATGCGTCCATGCAGCAGACCGACCTGGAGGTTCGGGAAGACCTGCTCGCTGAGCTGCTGATGCACATCGACGGCAGAGCGCAGGTCCAACTTCTCGGACTCCTCCACCAGGGGCAGGACGACATAGGCCCGCTGGCCGAGGGCCACCTGCTCTCGAATCAAGCTGTAGGCCTCGTCGCGATCGGCGCTTGCCAAAAGGCTCGTGCGAATGGGGGTGCGGCCAGGCGGCAACTCGTCGATTTGGCTGACCTCCAGATCACCGTGAATGGAGAGGGCCAAGGTCCTTGGGATCGGCGTCGCCGTCATGGTCAACAGGTGAGGCTGCAGGCCCTTGTCCAGCAGGCGGTTGCGCTGGTGGACGCCAAAGCGATGCTGCTCATCGACGACCACCAGACCCAAGCGCTGGAACTGAACGGGATCCTCCAGAAGGGCATGGGTCCCCACCAGCATCTTCAGGGTTCCATTGGCCAGGTCCGCCAACAACTCTCGCCGCCGGCGCAGGGGTGTCGATCCGGTCAGTAGGGCGCAGGTGACATGCAGTTGGGGCAGCCACTCGCAGAGCTTGCGGTAGTGCTGTTCAGCCAACACCTCCGTCGGTGCCATCAGGGCCCCCTGGCAGCCGGAATCAATCGCGGTCAGCAGAGCAGCGATCGCGACCACGGTCTTGCCGCTACCGACATCCCCCTGCACCAGACGGGCCATCGGCTGGTCCCGCCGCAGGTCAGCCCGGATCTCCGCCAAGACGCGCTGCTGGGCTCCGGTGAGGGGGAAGGGGAGCAGCTGCAAAAACGCCTGGAGCAATGCGTCACCCTCAACCGCCAGGGCAGGGGCGGGACGACTGGTGAGCTGGCGGCGCCGCTGCAGCAAACCCAGCTGCAGCAGAAGGAACTCGTCAAAGACCAGACGGTGGCGAGCCTCGCTCAGAGACGCCTGGCTCGTCGGACCATGGATCTGGACCAGGGCCTCCGGCAGCGGGACCAAGCCCTCCCGCGCCTGCAGCGAAGCCGGCAGCGGATCACCCCATTGGCCTGCAGCCGCCACCACGGGACGGATCAGATTGCGCAGGCGGTCGGCCGTCAGCCCCTCGGTCAGGCCGTAGACAGGCAACAGGCGGCCAATCTGGTCACTGCGAACCGAGGCATTGGGACTCTCCAGGACCTCCATCAAGGGGTCCTGGAACGCCGGTCCGTAGGGGGTCTCCTTCACCAAGCCGCTAATGGCAACAGAGGCCCCGACGGGATAGTTGCGCTGTTGGGCCTTAAGCCAAGCCGGTGAGCTGAACCGCTTCCCCGCAAAGAACTTCGAGACGCGAATCCGGCCGGTGATATCGGCCAAATGCAGCTCGAGGATCGAGAGGTTCGGGTTGCGCGGGCTGGTGAAGCTGTGACTGCGGCGAACCGTGGCGACGATCGTGGCCGTCTTGCCGGGCTCGAGGCCGGCGATGCGCACCAAGTTGGCGTAGTCGAGGTAGTCGCGGGGGTAGTAGCGAACCAGGTCTCGGGCAAGCCAAAGATCCAAGGCAGCGAGGCGCGTGGCACTTTTTGGGCCCACACCGCGGACCTCGCTCAAGGGGGTATCCGGTTGGATCGTCTGGGAACGGGGAGCGCCTGGGGACTCACTGGAGAGCAGGCGCAGTCGAGGGGGAGAGACCGGCTGAACCGGCTGAAGGGCCTTCTGCAGTTCAAACAGATACTGGCGGCTGCGGCGCACCAGGCTCTGGCGGCGGGACTGGCTCAGTTCGCCATACCGAGCAAAGTCACCGGCCAGCTCCCCCAAGCCAGAGAAGCGCTGGCGATCGAGCTCCTCCGGTGGCGCCGCCAGGGCTCGCTGCAGAAAGCTGCTGAAGCGCTCCTTGCGGCCGAGCAGGTCCTCAAAACCACGCTCAGCCTCGAGCTGGAGCGCCTGTTGCAGCGGACGCAACCAAGCCTGGAGCGCTAGCTGCGATCCGTTGCTGGATTCTGGGTGGGGGCGCTGTCCTGAAACCACTGCTGCTCTGCCTCGAGGGCACTGACCCGGCGCTGCCAGGTGCGATACCGCTTGGCCATTGTGCGCAATGTGCGGCGCCTCTGTTCCAAGCGCTGACGGCAGGTGCGCAAACGGGGTTGTTCAAACTCCAGATCCGGACCACGCAACAGCAGGGTCAAGACCTCGGTCGGGGCGAGGGAGGGCGCCGCTGGATTCAGGGTGAGAGGCAGAGCCATCCGCAGGACATTGGCTGGCGCAGGCAGGGCCTCGACCTGTCCATCCAAGACCGCATCCAGGAGATTCAAAGGGAGCAAGCCCTGCGCCAGACCCACGCGCATCATCTCCACATTGATGGCATGGGAGAGGTTGCGCAGACGTCGGCGCAGAGCACGATCGAAATGGGCCCACCAGCGCACCTGAAGCAGGGGATCGCGAGGCAGATGCGAACTGACGACGTCCGAGTCGAAGCTCTCGAACGGAAGGCCTTCGGAATCGCCCACCTCGTCCCCAGACTCCTCAACCTCAGGGGTCTCGGACTCGGAGGACCGTGCTGACAGGGTCTCGGAGGCCATCGAGAACAGGGACTGAAGCAGGGCTAAATCCCCCTCAGGCGGAGCTGGCTCGGCAGACGGAACCTCGTCTTCCTCGGCTACACGAGGACGCTGGTTCAATGCTGGCAATCCCGGCACACCTCGGTCAAACAGATCGGCCCCCAGGGGGAGATCCAGGCTGAGATTGATCGACTGGGGCAATGGAGCCTCAGCAGGCCGTTCAACGGGCGGAGAGCTCGGGGTGGCTTCTTCTTGGCCCTCCAGCATGCTTTGCAGAATTTTTTGCTGCTCCTGCAGCTGCCGGCGCTGTTGCTTGCGGGCCTGCTGGGCGGCCAGACCCATCACCTGCTCGACGGTGAGCAGGGAACAGGAGCGTTTCACCAAACTTTGGAGACGCCGCTGAAACGTCTGACGGCGCTCTGGTGTCAGCTGGTTGTAGCGCTCAGGAACCACCTGGGTCGCCAAATGAAAACAGGCCTGCTGCACGCTGTGCAACAGGCCATCCCGCAGAACCTGCAGGTACAGGGCGAGGTCGCGGTAGAGGGCCGGAGTGAACTCCTCTTGCTGCTGAAGCAGCGAGAGGAGTTGTGCCTTGGCCTCGTCCAGGGATCGTGTGTTGGGATCCAGAGGACGACTCACGGGACCAGAGCGCTGAAGGGACGAGTCCCGATCAAGCAGCCTGCATGGCAGCCACTTCAGCCGCGAAGTCCATCTTCTCGACTTCGATGCCCTCGCCCAGGTTGAAGCGAACGAAGCGGCGCACCTGGATGTTCTCGCCGACCTTGCCGGAGACCTGCTTAACCAGTTCGTCGACGGTCAGGGCGCTGTCCTTGATGTAGGCCTGATCGAGGAGGGACATCTCCTTGAGGCGCTTGCCGATACGGCCGGCCACGATCTTCTCCTTCATCTCCTCCTTCTTGCCGGCGAGGTCATCGCGGCCCATCTCGATCTGCTTCTCGCGCTCGGCGACTTCAGCGGGGATGTCCTCGACCTTGACGTAGTCAACGTTGGGGCATGCAGCGACCTGCATGGCCACGTTGCGCACGAGCTCCTGGAAGATCTCGCCACGGGCGACGAAATCGGTTTCGCAGTTCACTTCAACCAGAACGCCGACGCGGGCACCGGTGTGGATGTAGCTACCGATCGCGCCCTCAGCGGCGGCACGGCCAGCCTTCTTCTCGGCGGAGGCAATGCCCTTCTGACGCAGCCACTCGACGGCCTTGTCCTTGTCGCCCTTCGTTTCGTTGAGGGCCTTCTTGCAGTCCATCATCCCTGCGCCGGTCATGTCGCGCAGTTCTTTGACGAGCTTGGCGGAGATCTCAGCCATGGTGCGTTGCGGTGATGAAGAGGGGAAAAATCAAAACAGGGGCTCAACACCGAAGAGCCTCCCCGGGGGGAAGCTCCTGGCATCAACCACTGGGGTCAGGAACGAATCAGGCCTGAACGTCGTCGTAGGCAGCTTGCTCGTTGGAGCCGTGGCGACCTTCGTTGATGGCATCCGCCAGACGGCCGAGCACCAGTTGAACGGAGCGCACTGCGTCGTCGTTGCAGGGGATGGGCACGTCGCAGAGGTCGGGGTCGCAGTTGGTGTCGAGCATGGACACCAGGGGAATGTCCAGCTTGCGGGCTTCGAGCACGGCGTTCGTCTCGCGGCGCTGGTCCACCAGGACCACCACGTCGGGGAGGCGACGCATGTTCTTGAGACCACCCAGGTACTTCTGCAGGCGGTCCAGCTCGCGGCGCAGGACTGCGGCTTCCTTCTTAGGACGCATGGCGATGGCGCCGGAGGACTCCATCCGCTCGAGGTCCTTCAGGCGGTCGATGCGGGCACGCATCGTGGTCCAGTTGGTGAGCATGCCGCCCAGCCAGCGCTGGTTCACGTAGGCAGCACCACAGCGGCTGGCTTCGAGGGCAATCACCTCAGAGGCCTGCTTTTTGGTTCCCACAAACAGGAAGCGCTTGCCGCTGCGTGCGGCACTGCGAACCCACTTGTAGGCGTTGTTCATGCAAACCGCGGTTTGCACGAGGTCAATGATGTGGACGCCGTTGCGCGCGCAATAGATGTAGCGCGACATCTTGGGGTTCCAACGGCGAGTTTGGTGCCCAAAGTGAGCACCCGCCTCCATCATTTCGGCGAGAGTGACGACAGCCATGTTGTGTTGAGGTTTCGGGTTTGCCTCCACCTGCCAGGGATCCACCGAACAGGACGAACCTGAATCACCGGTTGATCACCCGAAACGCGCAGGTGTGCGGTTTGAAAGTGCCTGGAAACACTACCAAACGGGCCTTCTGCTCAGCGCAGACCGGCGGCCCGAGCCTCGGCATAAAGCGCCCTGACACCGATGCGATTGAGAGGAAGCCGGAGTAGCTCCATGGCCCATGCCGCTTGGCCCTGACGAATGAGCCAAGCCAGCAGCGGCAGAAGGCTGCGCTCATTCAAGAGACCACCCAGGGTCAGTAGCTCCCAGAGCACCCTGTGGAGGATGGTGAATTGAATGATGAACCGCACCCGCCGGGTGGGGTGTTTTTTGTAGAAGACCAGACCCATCTTGGCCCGCTCCCCCTCGACGGCGATCAGGCGGGGGACCTGCTCCAAGCTCAGGGGCGGGTGCCAGTGATAGCCAACCGCAGCTGGACAACGGACCAGGACGACGCCCATCTGCCGCAG
This sequence comes from Vulcanococcus sp. CPBay_Sum15L08_68, assembly GCF_017855895.1. NCBI lineage: Bacteria > Bacillati > Cyanobacteriota > Cyanophyceae > Synechococcales > Synechococcaceae > Vulcanococcus > Vulcanococcus sp. CPBay_Sum15L08_68. The sequence continues at coordinate 19,536 of NZ_JAFMFX010000001.1, forward strand.
CCGCTCGCCCAACTCCAGGTCTTCCCAGCCATAGAGCCGGAAGCGGGTGTCAAACAGGCCACTGCGCTCAAGAACCTCACGGTCAATCGCGACATTCCCGGTGGCGAAATAGGCCCAGGAAAGATCGCGGAGCTTGTGGGGTTCGCTGGTCGGATCTTCAAAATTGGCGGTGTTGATCACCGCTCCATAGGTGAAGCAGAGGCGGTCGCCCCGCTCCTGCCAGCTCTGGTTCAGCTGGCTGGCGTGACTCAGGAGAAAGTCCTCCGTCACCACCAGGTCGCTGTCAATAAAAACAATCACGTCACCACGGGCGTGATCCACCCCGCGGTTGCGCCCCTCAGCCGGTCCACCGTGGTCCTGTTGGACCAGGCGGACATGGGGGAGATCGGCCTGATGGCGGCCCAACCAAGCCACTGTGTCGTCGGTGGACCCGTCATCCACCACCACCACCTCGTAGTTGCTGATCGGTGCAGCCAGTCGCTGGCTCTCGAGGGCACGCAGGCACTTCTCGAGAATCGGAAGACGGTTGTAGGTGGGGATGACGACGCTGAGGAACATGGCCAGGTCGACGATTCGAGCAAAAAAAAGGGATCCCTCAGGATCCCAGAGCAGTCAAATTGCGAGAGCTGATCAGTCAGCAGCGCCGCCGTTGTTGGCGGTGCCGGTCACGCCATTACCTGCGCCTTCGCCGCGACCGTCGTTACGCATCTTCCGCTTTTTGAACTTGCGGGCGTACGCGCGGTTGCGCTCTTGCTTTTCCTTCTTGAGGTTGCGGCGTTTGGCCATCGAAACGGCGTGAAGTTCGGGTTAGTCCCCACAGTACTGAATCGCCCTCAGTGCTGAACGGATAACGCGGGCTTTCCTGCCTCCAGCAGACGGCCATCCTCCATGCGCACCAGGCGATCAGCGATATCCAAGATCCGCGGATCATGGGTGACCATCAGGACCGCACAGCCCTGATCCCGGGCCAAACGCCTTAAAAGTTCCACCACCTCACGACCCGTTTGCGAATCCAACGCTGCGGTGGGTTCATCGGCGAGCAGCAAGCGCGGGTGGGCTGCGAGGGCACGGGCAATCGCCACGCGCTGCTTCTGACCGCCGGAGAGGTCATGGGGCAACTTATGCAGTTCGTCCCCGAGGCCCACGGCCCGAAGCCACTCCCTGGATTGATCACGCCGGGCGCGGTAGCTCAGGCCAGGCAGCAGGTCCGATCCCATCTGCACGTTTTGCTCCGCCGTCAGGCAGCGCAGCAGATTGTGTCCTTGAAAAATCATGCCGATCGAGCGGCGCAGCCGCTGACGATCGCGGCGACTGGCACCGGCCAGCTGTTGGCCCAACACCTCTACGGATCCTTCTTGAACGGAGCGCAGGGCGCCGACAAGGGTCAGCAGGGTGGTCTTGCCGCAGCCGGAGGGTCCCGTCAGCAGCACGACCTCGCCGGCCGCAACGGTCAGGTTGACGCCCTGGAGGACCTGGCGGCGCATGGTCCCCGATCCATAGAAATGGGAGAGCTCCCGAAGATCAACTGCAGCGGAGATGGCCATCGGTTCAGAAAATCTCTGCGGGATCGGCGTCGGCCAGGCGACGCATGGCCAGCCCTGCTGACGCCATGCACATCACCAAAATCATGCTGAACACGGTGATGGCGCGGGCGGAGTCCATGAACACCGGCAGTTGGGTGGCAGAGCGCACCATGAGGTAGAGGCCCTGGCCTGCGGCATAGGCCGGGAGATAGCCAAAGGCGGCCAGCAGCAGTCCTTCGCGGGCAACGACCCCAAGCAGGCTGGGCAGCTTGTAGCCCATCGCCATCAAGGTCGCGTACTCCGGCAGGTGGTCACTGACATCGGAATAGAGCACCTGATAAACGATCACGCAGCCAACGACGAATCCCATGGCGGCCCCGAGCGTGAAGATGAAGCCGATGGAGGTGCTGGTGCGCCAGTAGTTCTGCTCGAAATCAATAAAGCCCTGCTTGGTGAGCACCTTGACGTCGCTGGGCAGTTGAGCCTGCAGACGTTGGGCGACGGCGATGGGATCGCTTCCGGGTTTCAGGCGAACCAAGCCGACCTCGATGCTCCCGGGCGGGGTGTTGGGAAGCAGATCGATGAAGGTCTCCGAGCTGGTCAGCAGATTTCCATCCGCTCCAAAGGAGGTTCCCAAGCCCACCAAACCAGCCACGCGGACGCGCTTGCCGGCAATTTCACTCTCCACCGTGCGCCCCTCACGGAACCACTCGGCCACCGGTCCAAATTCCGGTCGGGACTGCTCATCAAAAAGAACCCGCCCCTTTTGAGTCAGAGCCCGCGCCTTTGGGGCCAGCGAAGGATCGGTGAAGAGGGGATCATTGGGCTCAAAGCCCAGGGTCAAGATGGAGCGTGTGCCCCGCGTTTCGGGGTTGCGCCAGAGCAACAAATTCCAGTGAACCGGCGTGATCCCCTCCACCTCTGGGGCCGCCATGGTCTGGACCAAACGGCGCTTGGGGAAGCCCGCCATGCTCACCGAACTGGTGGACCGGGGACTGATCAGCACCAGATCGGCGTCAAACAGCCGGTGAATCGTGACGCTGGCATCAAACAGCCCGTCACGGAAGCCCAGCTGCATGAACATCAGGATCCCGGCGAAACTGATGCCCGCAAGCGCTACAGCCAGACGCACTGGCTGCCGGGTTAAGAGCAGCAGGGCCAGGGGAATGCGCCGGCGTTGCCAGATCCCCTCAAACCAACGCTGAAGACTCACGGCTCAAAGCGCGCGATGACCTTCAGGCCCGAGAGCTGCTGCACACGCTTGGCATCGGCGGGATCCAGGGCGAGTCGCACTTCGACGATGCGAGCGTCCGCATCGCCCGTGGGATCGGTGGAGAGCACATCTCGCTGCCGGATCTGCGGTGAAATCCGCAGCACTTCAGCCTTCAGCTTGCCGCTGAAGCCTCCGTTTTCACTGATCAACGAAGCACTCTGGCCCAGGCGAATCCGACCGATGTCGCTTTCGTAGACCTCGGCGATCGCCTCCATGCGGTCACTGGCGCCAACCGACAGGATGCCGTCCGAACCAGGACGCTCCCCAGGACGGGCATAGACCCGCAATACCGTCCCATCAATGGGTGAGCGGAGTTGGCTGTCCTTGAGGTCCACTTCAATGCCTCGCTTCTCAGCGAGGGCTTGACGCCGTTGTCCTTCGAAGGTCACCAGCTCGTCTTGCTTCTCCTCCAGGAGCACCATGCTGGCGGCACCTTCCCTGGAGGCTTCGCGGTAGCGACTCACCTCACGACGCTGCATCGCGATCGAGCGATCCAGGGTGCCAATACGGGCATTGATCGCCGCGAGATCAGCCAAGAGTCCGGGGCGGTTATCAAAGGTGGCCAGGATCTGACCGCGCTTGACCCGGTCACCTTCTTGGACCGAAAGGCTGCTGATGCGGGGGCTGCCGCCCATCGACCCCATGGGAGCGGCCAGCTTGCGGACATCGCCGGCGGGTTCCAGTCGACCCAGGGCCGAAACGGATTCAATTCTGGGTTGAACAACCGGGGCCGGAGGCACCGGGGCGGGCCGGTCCAGGGCACGACCAATCACCACGGCGAGCAGCAGCAGAGCCACTGCTCCACCGCCACTTCGCCAGGGATATCGCTTCAGCCACTGCAGCATCACTGCAGGGGCAGTGGATCGTCGAAGAGCAACTCCTCGATGTAGCGATCGGCCCACTCGGGATTGAAGGCTTTCTCGAGCACGCGGCGGGTCTTGTCGTTGCGCTTCTGTTGCTGGCAATACGAGAGCTGGCCGCTATGTCGCCTCACCGTATCTGGGTGATCGATGGGCTGAGGAACGGCCTCTGCACTGGCCTCACCCAACACCCGCAGAAAATCACTGACGAGCTCGATAAAGCGTTGCTCTTCCGCTGCATCCGCAGGACGGACAAAGCGGACATAGGGAGAAAAGATCGTCCCCCACTCAGGCAGCTCACGCTCCTGGCTGAACGCGCGCTTCGGCAGGGCCTCCAGACGCTGAAGGACCGCCTGCGGCAGGGCGCCATCCACGGGCGAGAGATCAACGATTGCAGCAGAGACCACGCCACGGCCGGCAACGATGTCCGCCCCAAAGACGGGCAGGTCATAGCGGGGGTCGGGGAAAAAGACGCAGTGGAGGATCTGCAGGCCGGCTCCAAGCCGTGCGGTTTCCAGGTGCAACTTGCGCAGACCGCGGCTGGAGCGCAATTCATTGCGGATGAAGAGGTCCTCCCCATCGAGGCTGCCGCTAATGGCCTCCAATTGGGGATCTACCGCCAGTGGCTGCAGCTCCGGCAAGGAGGACCACTGCTGACGGATGCGCTCAGCGAGGGCGTCAACGAGCGGATGAATGCCGAGGGCAGCAGAACTCATCGGGGCTGAAGCGGCGACCGTCCTGGCGATCCTGCCAGCAGAATGGGGCGAACCACAGGTTCTCAATCCGTTGTCAGGTCTGAACACCGCTCCGCTGCCTGAACCGCAGCGTGGTCAGCTCGCCAACGGAACGTCCCTGGTGCAACTCGATCTGCCGAATGCACCTGTGGTCTGCCTTGACTTTTGGTGCCGCTCCGGCAGTGGAGTGGAGGCCCCCGGGGAGGCGGGGATCGCCCACTTCCTCGAGCACATGGTCTTCAAAGGAAGTCACAGCCTTCAAGCCGGTGAATTTGACCAGCGCATCGAAGCGCTTGGGGGCAACAGCAATGCAGCCACCGGCTTCGACGACGTGCACTATCACGTCCTGATTCCGCCCGAAGCCTGCGCTGAAGCACTGGAGCTGCTCACTGATCTGGTGCTTCAACCGCGCTTGGACCGGAGCGATTTCGACATGGAGCGTCAGGTGGTGCTCGAGGAACTCGCCCAGAGTGAGGACCAACCGGAAGAAGTGGCTTTTCAGCAGCTGCTCAAGCAAAGCTGCCTGGATCACGCCTATGGCAAAGCGATCCTGGGGGACCGGGACGCACTCCTTGGCCACACCCCGGAGGCCATGGCGCGCTTCCATGCCCGTCATTACCGCGCCGATCGTTGTTGCCTTTCGGTGGCAGGGCCGCTGGCGGCGTTGCAACTGGAAGAGCAACTGCAGCGCTCAGCCTTGGCGGAGTTGGTCCCCTCCGAAGCCGACGCAAGGCCTGCTCCACTGCAGTTCATGCCCGGTGAAGAGCGACTGGAACTGCCCCGGCTGGAGGCCGCCAGGCTCTTAATGGCCTGGCCGCTGCCCGGTGCAGCTGACCAAATGTCTGTGGTTGGTGGGGACCTGCTGACCACCCTGTTGGCGGAGGGACGGCGCAGTCGCCTGGTGGAGCGACTGCGGGAGCAGCTTCGGCTGGTGGAAAGCGTCGATCTCGATCTCAACGTCTTGGAGTCCGGCTGCCTTGTCTTGCTTGAGGCGGTCTGTGAGCCCGAACACCTCAGCCGTGTTCGAGCGGAAATCAATGGCGTCCTGAAGGCACTGCAGCAGGAGATCCCAAGCGAAGCCGAGGTGGAGCGCGCCCGGCGATTGGTCGGCAACGGCTACCGCTTCAGCCTGGAGGCGCCAAGCGCCGTCGCCGCGATGGTTGGCAACAGCGCGCTGTGGGATCGCAAGCACAACCTCCAAGCCCCGCTCGACTGGCTCGAGGAATGGGACGGACAGCGCCTGGTGCAGGACGTCGTCCCCCAACTGCAGCCGGAGCGGGCCTTTGTGTTGGAGGCGGTTCCAGCATGAGCAGCGCCGGCGTGCAACAACGTGAGCTCAGCGGAGGCTGTCCGCTCTGGCTCATCGAGCGTCCAGGTCCAGCCATCCTCTCGGCCAAGCTCTGGATCCGCGGCGGAAGCAGCGCCGACCCCTCTGGCCAGCGGGGGGCTTCCCAACTGCTCGCGGGGGTGCTGAGCCGGGGCTGCGGGCCGTTCAGTGGCGACGCCCTGGCTGATCTCGTTGAAGGCCGGGGCGCAGGACTGCGCTGTGAGGCCGCCGAAGACGGCACCTTGATCAGCCTGAAGTGCGCCAGTGATGACGCGGCTCTCTTGCTGCCGCTGGTCCTGCAGATGGTCACCAGCCCGTGGCTGGTCGAGGACCAGGTGACCCTCGAGCGTCAACTCAATCTGCAAACCCTGCAGCGGCAGAAGGAGGACCCCTTCCAGGTCGCCCACGATCAACTGCGTCAGCAGCTCTACGGCTCAGGGCCCTACGGCCACGACCCCCTGGGTGTTGAGGCCGAACTCTGCGCACTGGCTCGCCCGCAACTCGAGCAGATGACCCACCAGCTCGGGCAAGAGGGTGCCGTGATGGTCCTGGCGGGCCAGATCCCAGCGGAGCCCGAGCAACTGTTGCTGCATCAGCTCGAGGGCCAGAGCTGGAGGACCCAGGCACCAAAGCGCCTGGCCGGCGCCTCCGGGCTCAAGCAGGTCTCACTGGCGAGCAACGTCGATGAGACTGAGCAGTTGGTCTTGATGCTGGGGACCACCACAGCTCCCCTTGGCAGTGAGCAGGCCCTGGCCCTACGGCTGCTGCATTGCCACCTGGGCATCGGCATGTCCAGCCGCCTCTTTGTGGCCCTACGGGAGGAACACGGCCTGGCCTACGACGTGGGGGTGCACTACCCCGCGCGCCTCGGGGATGCCCCCTTCGTGTTCCATCTCTCCAGCTCGAGCGATCGCGCTGAGGACGCCACCCGCGAGCTGCTCAATGAATGGCTGCGCCTGCTCGAGGAGCCCATCAGTGATGCACAACTCCAGCTGGCCAAGGCGAAGTTCAAAGGTCAGGAGGCCTTAGGGCGCCAAACCTGCAGCCAAGTGGCCGATCGCCACGCCCTGGTCCTCGGCCATGGCCTGCCCTTCGACTTTGCCGATCGCTGTCTTCTCGAAGCTGAAGCGCTGACGCCGAGCGATCTCCACCAAGCAGCGCAGGCGCTGCTGCAGGGACCGTCCTTGAGCCTCTGCGGACCGCAGGACGCGATTGAGGCAGCAACGGCGGTCTGGACGGGGCATCCACTGAACCGGTCTTAAACCGGTTCCAGTTGCTTGAGCTCCAGCAAAAAGGTGCCGCGACGGAAACGGACGGCGACTTGATCCAAGGCCTTGAGGGCTACCACCTGGCCAACCTCGTCGGCGTCGATCAAATCAGGCGGGCGCAGCATCGACATCGCGTCGGCTGTCTTGAGATAGCTGGGTTGAGCCAGCAGACGCACCTGAGTGCCAACGCTGATGGATTCCTGGGACATCGGTCGTTGCAAGACCACCACTCTCCTGCAGGATGGTCCCACTGAGAGGCCAACTGTGCGCGCCCTTGCCAACTGGAGTGGTGCCCTCGCTGGATTGCTGCTGATCCTCTGTGGAGGGTTGATTCAGGCCGCGATCCCTTGGCCAGGCAGCCAGGGCGTCTCGTTCGTGCCCCTGCCCATGACCTTGCAGGTGCCAGCCCTGCTCTTTACGGCCTTGGTCTGCGGACATCGTCCGGCCATGTTGGCCGGCATGGCCTACATCAGCCTGGGGCTCTTCCAGCTCCCGGTTTTTCAGGGTGGCGGCGGGTTGAGCTACCTCAGCGATCCCGCTTTTGGCTATCTGGCTGGGTTCCTACCAGCTGCCTGGCTGACCGGCCGCCTCGCCCAGCAGCAGGACATGGATGACCTGCTGAATCTTGTGGCTGCAGCGGTCCTGGGGCTGTTGATCCTTCAGGGTTGCGGCCTGGCCAACCTCCTGCTCGGCGGGCTGTTCCAGCGCTGGGGCGGACAGCTGCCCCAGTTGGTGCTGACCTACAGCCTTGGGCCGCTGCTCCCCCAACTGCTCCTCTGTTGTGCGGTGGCCGTTCTCGCCTGGCCGACCCGACGCCTGTTGTTGCTGGACCGTTGATGAAGCGGAGCTACTGGATCGCCATCGCCGTTGTGCTGATGGACCAGATCAGCAAGGCCTGGGCCGTGGACCATCTGGCCGGAGTGGGCGTTCGTCCGCTGCTTCCAGGACTGCTCCAACTGCAGCTGGTCTTCAACAGCGGTGCGGCCTTCAGCATGCTGGAGGGAAACGCCAACCTGTTGGGAGTGGTCAGCCTCGCGGTCGCCGTGGGGCTTGTGTTCTGGATCCAGACGAGCGGTCCACTGGATCGCTGGCAGGCCATGGGCCTGGGGTTCTTGCTGGGGGGAGCCGTTGGCAATGGAATCGACCGCTGGCGCTTGGGGCGGGTGGTGGACTTCCTGGAGTTTGTGCCGATCTCCTTCCCGATCTTCAACCTCGCGGATGTCGCCATCAACCTCGCGGTTCTTTGCCTAGCGCTCTCGCTCTTTCCCGCTTGGCGCAGGCACTAATCAAGGGGATCATCGGAGCGCGTGGTCAAGGAGCCCTTGACCTCCACCAAGGGATGCTGGCGTGAAACCTCCTGGTCGAATCTGGCTTTGGCTTGGTCTGGCCCTCGGGGTCTTGGTGGTCGTCACCGCCGTGCTCCAGGCCGTCAACAATCTGCTCTGGCAGCTGAGCTACCTGCTTCCGAGCTGGCTTGTTGGCCCCTTCAGCCTGCTGCTCTTCGGCGGGGCAGCACTGCTGATCGCTCGCTTTGCTTGGCCCTGGTTCAACAGCATCCGGCGCTCAGGCTGGAAGGTCTTTCAAGAGCCCGGTTCGCGCACCAGTGCGCCGATTGAGGCTCCCGTCAACCGCAAGGAAGCAGCTCAAAAGAACCTTGCAGGGATCGAGACGCTCCTGCAGGGCATCCGGGACGAGGTCCAACGTGAGGCCCTCAGGCAAGAACGAGAGAGGGTTGCAGCAGAGCTGGAACGCGGCGATTTAGTGATCGTGGTGTTTGGCACCGGCTCCGCCGGGAAAACATCCCTAATCCGGGCGCTGCTGCGCGACGTCGTGGGCGAGGTCGGAGCAGCCATGGGTTCAACGACGACAACCACGAGCTATCGCCTCCGCCTGCGCAACCTGCAGCGAGGCATCCGACTGGTTGACACGCCGGGGATTTTGGAAGCGGGCATCGAGGGGCAGAAGCGCGAGCAGATTGCCCGCGATCAGGCCTCGAATGCCGATCTCCTACTGCTTGTTGTCGATGGGGATCTTCGGGCCGCTGAGCTCGAGGTGTTTGCGGCGCTCGCCAGCTTGGGCAAACGGCTGCTGCTGGTCCTCAACAAGTGCGATCTGCGGGGTGAAGAAGAAGAGAAACGCCTCCTCGAGCTGCTTCGACGCAGAACCCAGGGCCGCATTGCACTGGAGGACGTGCTGACGGCCAGTGCATCACCCCAATCGGTTCCGATGCCGGGTGGTCAACCGCTGCAACCAGCACCGGAGATCGATCGGCTCCTGCGGAGGATCGCGCAGGTCTTGCACAGCGACGGGGAGGAGCTGATTGCCGACAACATCCTGATGCAGAGCAGCAGGCTCAGCGACGCGGGACGCCGTCTGCTGGGGGAGCAGCGGCAACAGGATGCGGAGTCGATCGTCGATCGCTACAGCTGGATCAGCGCCGGGGTGCTCGCGGCCACTCCGCTTCCGGGCATCGATTTGCTCGGGGCCGCCGCCGTCAATGCCCAGATGGTGATGGAAATCGGCCGCGTCTATGGGGTCAGCCTGTCGAAAACCTCGGCCCAGGAACTGGCTGTTTCCGTTGGACGAACCCTGGCCAGCTTGGGCTTGATCAAGGGCGGCATCAGCCTGGTCGGGGCCGCGCTCAGCCTGAACCTTCCGGCGCTGCTGCTGAGCCGTGCCGTGCAGGCGGTGGGTGCAGGCTGGCTGACTCGAATCGCCGGACGCAGTTTCATCACCTACTTCCAGCAGGATCAGGATTGGGGGGATGGCGGAATCCAGGACGTCGTGCAGCGTCAGTACGACCTGAACCGCCGTGAATCCGCCCTCAATGCATTTCTGTCGGCAGCGATGAAGCGTGTGGTGGAACCGCTGCAGCGTCAGGGGAAGCAGGGGCAACTGCCGCCACGGCCCGAGCGTCGCTGAAGGCCTCCGGCGGCGGTGGCTGCATCGGTCCACGGGCATCCAGGACGGTGATGAAGGCCAGATAGGCCACCGCGATCAGAATCGAGATGGCACCGGTCACGATGGCGACCCAGCGGCCTTGGGGGTTCGGTTGATTCATCTCAAACGCAAGTCAACGACCGCTGAACGACCGAGGCCACGGCAGCCAGGTCAGTGGATCGGGTGTGGGGATTGCCGAGTACGGCCTTGAGGTGATGCCTCCCCGCATAGAAGGGACGGGAGAGCATCAACTGCTGTTCGAGCAACTGCTGCCGGGTCTGGCTCGACCATCGCTCCGATTCGCTGGCCCCCATCGCACTCGGGGTGAAGGCCAATAGATGCAATGGGCCGCTGCGCATCTGCAAGGGCAGCCCGCAGAGGTGCTGCTCCAGCGCAGCGCGCCGTTGGAGGGCCCCCTGGAGCAACGCATCGATTCCATCCAAACCCAATTGGCGCAGTCCCAGCCAGAGCTTGAGGATCTCGGCCGGCCGCGTTCCCTGAAGGCCGCATTCACCGCCATGGGCATCCAGCCAACTGGGCTCCATGTAGGGCAGGCCAGTGCCAAAGCAGGAGGCCAGCAGTTCAGGACGCTTCAGCAGCAGCAGGGAGGAGGTCTTGGTGATGCCCAGGAGCTTCTGGGGATTCACCGTGAGGGAGTCGGCCCGGTCCAGATCGGGGACCAGGTGTTTGTGCCGTTGGCTGAGGCCAAACACCGCACCAATCGCGCCGTCCACGTGCAGCCAGACCCCGTGGCGGTGGCACAGATCAGAAATGGCCGCCAGGGGATCGACGGCACCCCGCACCGTGGTTCCGGCGGTGGCCACAACGGCAAGGACAGGACGTCCCTCTTGCTCGGCCGACTGCAAAGCAGCGGCAAGAGCCGTGGGGCAGAGACAGCCGGCGCCGTCCGTCTGGATGGTCTGGAGACTCTGCTTCGGTAAGCCCATCACCATCAGGGCCTTGCCGATGGAGACGTGGGCATCTGCGCTGCAGAACACCGTCAAGTCGGAGGTCTCGCCATGGGCGAGCTGATGGCGAGCCACGACCAAGGCCATCAGATTGCTGAGGCTGCCGCCACTGGCTGCGACACCACCGGCCGTCTCTCCGAGGCCCAGTTGTTCAGCCATCCAGTGGGTCAAGCTGCGCTCGAGCCGCGACAGGCTTGGCGAGAGCTCCTCGGCCAACAAATTGTTGTTGAGGCCGGCGCAGACGAGATCAGCCGCCACCGATGCGGTGAGCGGTGGGGGATCCAAGTGGGCCATCGCACCGGGGTGGACGGGGTTGTAGGCCCCATCCATCACCAGCTGCAGATCCTCAAGCAACGCCTCAGCAGACAGGCCCTGTTGCAGTGGAGCCGGCTCGGGAAGAACGCTCAGCAGGGGCAAGGGCGAGCGCTCAGCGGCACTGGACCACCACTGGCAGAGACGCGTGCTGGCCGAGCTCAAGAAGGCTTCCAACGCGGGATCCTCCCGCAGGGGATCCGGGAAGCAGGCAACGCTGCGCTGCGGCTGGCTCGGTTGGGCTTGAGCCAATGGCCCTGAGCGTTCAGCGCCCATTGTCCCGTGTCATCGGACCCGCCGTGCTGGCATGGTTGAAGAAGCCTGCGAATCGACCTCGGGGTTGAACGAAGCTCAGCGCCATGAACTCTGGATGAGGCGGCTGCTGCGCCGGGCAGAGGCCGTTGGAGAGAAGGGTGAAATCCCTGTGGCGGCCGTCGTGCTGGATGGCCATGGACGGGCCCTGGGCTGGGGGGTCAACCGCAGGCAACGGGAGCAAAGGCCCCTGGGGCATGCGGAGTTAATGGCCTTGGAGCAAGCCGCACGCCTGAGGGGCGACTGGCGCTTTAACGACTGCAGCCTGATCGTGACGCTGGAGCCCTGCCCAATGTGTGCAGGCGCCCTGGTGCAAGCGCGCATGGGACAGGTGATCTTTGGGGCCCATGACCCCAAGCGCGGTGCTCTCGGCGGCTGTCTGAACTTGGCGACGGATCCGAGCGCCCATCACCACATGACAGTGATGGGCGGAGTGCTGGAGCTGGAATGCAAGAGCAGGCTCGAGGCCTGGTTCAAGCAGCGGCGGCAGCAGCGGCAGGCGCAGAAGAGCGGAAGGCCGGAAGCTCTTGCTCAAGCAGGTTGAGCAGGAGATCCACGTTCTCTTCGCGGCTGTTGTAGCCCATCAGCCCGATGCGCCAGACCTTGCCTGCGAGGGCACCCAGGCCTCCGCCCACTTCAATGCCGTGCTTGTTCAGCAGGTGAGTCGTGAAGGCCTTGCCATCGACACCTTCTGGAATGCGAACAGTGGTCAAGGTGGGGAGACGCAGCTCCAGGGGAACGTGGGGTTCAAGCCCAAGCCTCTCAAGACCTGACCAAAGGCGCTCAGCATTGCGGCGGTGGCGCGCCCAGACGTTCGCAAGACCTTCTTCTGCGATCAGGCGCAGGGCCTCGCGCATGCCGAAGTTCATGTTGACCGGTGCGGTGTGGTGATACACCCGGTCACTGCCCCAGTACTGATTCAGCAAGCTGACGTCGAGGTACCAGTTGGGCACCTTGCCGCTGCGGGCAGCCAGCTTCTCCTCGGCGCGGGGACCCATCGAGAAGGGACCGAGGCCGGGAGGGCAGCTCAGGCCCTTTTGGCTGCAGCTGTAGGCCAGATCAACCTTCCATTCATCGAGATACAGGGGCACTGCACCTAAAGAGGTCACCGTGTCGAGCAGCAGGAGACAGTCGTGCTGACGGCAGAGGTCACCGATGCCCTCCATGGGCTGGCAGACACCCGTTGAGGTCTCGGCATGGACCATCGCCAGGACCTTGGGCTTGTGCTGCTTCAAGCCCGCTTCGATCTCAGCAAGACTGAAGGCTTCGCCCCAGGGCTTCTCAATGGTCTGGACATTGGCGCGGTAACGGCCCGCCATGTCCTGAAGACGCAAGCCGAAGTAGCCCTTAACCGCCACGAGGACGGTGTCGCCAGGCTCAACGATGTTGGCGATCGTGGCTTCCATGGCCGCCGATCCCGTGCCACTCATCGGCAGGGTCAGGCGGTTATCGGTTTGCCAGACGTAGCGGAGGAGCTCCTGCACTTCGCCCATCAGGGCGACATACAGGGGGTCCAAATGGCCGATCGGCGAGCGGCTGAGGGCCTCAAGAACCGTCGGGTGGGCATTGGAGGGGCCAGGTCCCAGCAGCAAGCGCTCCGGAGTATCAATCGGAGCAAGCGACAGCCGATGTCGATCTGACACGGTTGATGAGATGGAAGCCAAGGCCTGGGAGGGGGCTGGATGGGTTGAGACTACGCAGTCGCAGGTGCGAGCGAATCAGCGGGCGCGCACGTTGGTATCAGCCAAGCCGCGGCAAAGGTGCTCAAAAGGAGCACGCACAACACTGTTGATGAGCTCCGCATTAGCGGCACCGGAATCGAGCAATTTCTCGCTAATCACATCGGCCATCAGGGCGATGCTGCGAACGGTGGGACCAGTGGGGACACCGAGGCTCTTATAGGTGTCATCGAGGCCGTTCAGGACCCGCTCGTTCAGGATTGTGCTGTCGTCAGCCACCAAGGCGTAGCTGGCGTAGCGAAGGAAGTAATCCATGTCCCGCAGGCAGGCAGCCCAGCGGCGCGTGGTGTAGGCGTTGCCGCCGGGTAGCAACAGCTCGGGATCCGACTGCCAGAGGCGCTGGCTGGCCTCGCGGACGATTTCAGCGGCTTCGCAGTTGATCAGCTCAACCGCAGCGAGACGCAACGACGATTCAGAGAAATAGGTGGCGATTCGGTCAATGGCCGAGCCGTCGAGATAACGGCCGAGCTGGTCGTAACGGCCGATCAGACCGGTGATGGCATCACGCATTGGGGGTGTGAGATCGACGCACCTGGGTTGGACCGTAGCACCGGCAAACGTCCAGATCCCTTGCTGGATCGAGGTTTTGAAGAAGTTGACAGAAACGGTTACTCAAACCAGCGGAGGAGTCCAAAACAGGCCGATCAGTCCTCTATTTGGTTACGGGCGATACAAAGCGGGGTCAACGCCGATCACTACGGTCTGAGCCGTCCGGTACAGGCCGGCACCCACCAAGCCATTCTCAACGCGTCATGGCCAAGACCGCCCAGGACGTCCTCCGTCAGATCAAGGACGAAGGCATTGAACTGATTGACCTCAAGTTCATTGACCTCCACGGCAAGTGGCAGCACCTCACCGTCACCCCTGATCTGGTTGAAGAGGAAGCCTTCACCGAGGGCGTTGCCTTTGACGGCTCCTCCATCCGCGGCTGGAAGGCCATCAACGAGTCGGACATGGCCATGGTGCCCGACCCGAACACCGCCTGGATCGACCCCTTCTACGGCCACAAAACCCTCAGCCTGATTTGCTCCATTCAGGAGCCCCGTAGTGGCAAGCCCTACTCCCGCTGCCCCCGTGCCCTGGCCCAGAAGGCCCTGGACTACCTGAGCTCCAGCGGCCTGGCCGACACGGCCTACTTCGGACCCGAGCCCGAGTTCTTCGTTTTCGACGACGTCCGCTACAAGAGCGCCAATGGCTCGAGCTTCTACAGCGTCGACTCGATCGAGAACCCCTGGAATACCGATCGCGTTGAAGAAGGCGGCAACCTCGCCAACAAAATTCAACTGAAGGAGGGCTACTTCCCCGTCGCCCCGAACGACACCCTTCAGGACATGAGGACCGAGATGCTCCTCACCATGGGCTCCCTGGGTGTGCCCATCGAGAAGCACCACCACGAGGTCGCCACCTCCCAGCATGAGCTGGGCATGAAGTTCGCCGAGCTGATCACCGCGGCGGACAACGTGATGATCTACAAATACGTCGTGCGCAACGTTGCCAAGAAGTACGGCAAGACCGCCACGTTCATGCCCAAGCCGATCTTTGCCGACAACGGCAGCGGCATGCACGTTCACCAGAGCATCTGGAAGAACGGCGACACCCTGATGTGGGGCGATGGCACCTACGCCAACCTGTCCCAAACGGCCCGTTGGTACATCGGTGGCCTGCTGAAGCATGCCCCCAGCTTCCTGGCCTTCACCAACCCGACCACCAACAGCTACAAGCGCCTGGTGCCCGGTTTTGAAGCACCGGTGAACCTGGTGTACTCCCAGGGCAACCGTTCCGCCGCCGTCCGCATCCCGCTGACCGGCATGAATCCCAAGGCCAAGCGCCTGGAATTCCGCTCAGGCGACGCTCTGGCAAACCCCTATCTGGGCTTTGCCGCCATGCTCATGGCCGGCATCGACGGCATCAAGAACCAGATCGATCCGGGCAATGGCACCGACGTCGACCTGTTCGAACTGCCCGCCGAGGAGCTGGCGAAGATCTCGACCGTTCCCGCGTCCCTCAACGGCTCACTGGAAGCCCTCAAGGCTGATCACGAATACCTGTTGGCCGGTGGCGTCTTCACCGAAGACTTCATCGACAACTGGATCGCCCTGAAGTACGAGGAGGTGCAGCAGCTGCGCCAGCGGCCCCACCCCCACGAATTCACCATGTACTACGACGCCTGATCAGGGTCTCGTTCATGGCAGCCCCGGCTTCGGCCGGGGCTTTTTGATGGCGAGTCAGCTGTGACGCAGCTGCTCGATGGCGCTGTCATGCAGCCGTTGCTCATGGGCATGGCGCTGGGCCCAAACCAAGGTCTGAGCGTCGACCCGCTCCTCATGATCCAGGTCGGGCTTGGCCCGGCGCTGAGACAGCCAGCCGCTCAGCCGACGGGCAGCACGCTGGCGCTCTCGCACCCAAGCGACATAGTGCGGCTCATTCAAACGAGCAGAGGGGGTGGTATCGATCATTGACTTCCTCCTTCCTGTTTCACAGATTCATTCTGTAGCTGTTGCTACCAATTTGCGCGCATCTCCATCAATCTTGATCAGAGTTCAAGCCGATACAAGTCCACGGCGACTGCATCCCATCGGCTGAAATAGGTGCCACATGAGATCAGTGGCATCCCGCCCATGGCTGACGCCGTCACCAAGCTCGCCTACGAGGCCCTACAGCAGGGCAAGAGCCTGGTCGGGGTCGCCCACAAGGAGATCAGCACACGCCTGATGGAATTTGTGGCGCCCGATGGAGCGCCCAAAACCCTGCCCATTCCGCCCCAGATGCTGCGGGACCTGCAGGCCTCCCACAAGGCCCTGCTGGACCTGGATTGGCAAGAAGCAGAAGCGGGGCTGTATCCCACCAACTTGCTCTTTGATGCCCCCTGGGGCGATTGGGCCGCGCGCTACCCCCTGGTCTGGCTGGACATGCCCAGCACCTGGACCAGGCGCTCCGAGCGCAACGTCCGTGACCTTCCCACCAACGTCGAGACCGAGAACTACCCCGACTACTACCTGCAGAACTTCCACCATCAGACCGATGGCTATCTGAGCGATCACTCGGCGACCCTCTACGACCTGCAGGTCGAGATCCTGTTCAACGGCACGGCCGATCCCATGCGCCGGCGGGTGATCAAGCCGTTGGTCCAAGGCCTTCGCGCCTTCGGTGACAGACCCAGCAGCTCCCTTCGGGTTCTGGACGTCGCCACCGGTACGGGCCGGACCCTGCATCAACTGCGAGCAGCCCTGCCCCAGGCGCAGCTCGTGGGCCTGGATCTGTCATCGGCCTACCTGCGCCAGGCCAATCGCTGGCTCTCGCAACGTCCATCGGAACTACCCCAGCTGGTCCAGGGCAACGCCGAGTCGATGCCCTTTGCAGAAGGGAGCATGCAGGGGGTGACCTGCGTCTTCTTAATGCACGAACTGCCAGGCGAAGCGCGTCAGGCCGTGATCGAAGACTGCTTCAGGGTTCTGGAACCTGGTGGTGTCCTGGTGCTTGCGGATTCCGTCCAGCTGGCTGACTCACCGCAATTTGAAGTCGCCATGGACAACTTCCGCCGGATGTTCCATGAGCCGTACTACCGCGACTACATCGGCGATGACATCGACGCTCGCCTGAGCGCAGCAGGATTCAGCGGAATTCGTGCCCAATCCCATCTGATGACCCGGGTCTGGACTGCCACCAAGCCCTGACACAGGGCTTGCCACTACTCGCTCGCTCCATAGGGTCTGCTGATGAGCAACCCCTTTCACGTGCGCTGGCTCAACGGCTGGTCCTTCCAGACCGTGCTGATGGAGGGGGCAGTTCAAGTGGAAGCACGAGGCTTCGGAATCTGTCTGCGGACTCCGGTGCGAGCTGGCGAGAGCCCGACGGCAGCCGCTGATCGCCTGGTTCTGGCAGAGGACCGGCGCCGCCGTGCCCTGCATGCCGCCTGGCTCAGGGGAGAGCGACTCAAGGCGAATCGTCCAGATGGCCTGACTCCTGAGGGCAGCAGTCAAGAACAGGCTCCTAGCCCCACCGGACGTTCGCTGATTCGCGTCGCCGCCTGAACGTGACGGTTCAACGCTTCAACAGGACGGCCATGAGGGCGCCCACGCCGCCCCAACGCAGGAATTGCCAAACAACCCGCTCACTCCAGAGAGTGGCCTGAAGCGGACTTGGGAGCGGATCCAACAGTCGCTGGGCTGCTGAGAGCCGCTGTCGCAAACGACGGGCCTGGAGGCTGTCGTCGGAGGGTTCCAGGCGCTCAGCGGCCGACACGGTGGCCAGCAGGTTGGCCAGTTGATGCAGCCAGCGGATCGGCTGGTAGGGGGAGCGCGGTCGCTGTTGCATGGCGTCAGGATGGCCTGGTCCCAACGGATCCGTCCAGTGCAGGCTCAACAGGCGAAGCAAAATCCGCGGGAGTGGCCCCTGGAGAGCCAGCAGTTGGCGCAGGCATTGCATCAGAAGCTGGCCATCAGCAACCAGGACTGGCATGCGCTCAAGGCACAGCCCCAACGGCGGGCAGCCGAGCAACTGACAGCAGCACTGGTGCTGCTGCTGGATCCAGCCAACGGCCCGGCCTCAGCCGGCGTGAGCGCACAGAGGCAACAGGCGACGGCCCTGGTGGAGCATGCCCTCGGCTGGCTCAAGGGTGAGCTGAAGGACCCCGGCTGCCCAACACACGGCCACTAGGCCCTGCGCATCGCCACTTGGACGCGGTTGCCCCTGCGGCTCCAGCGCACATCTTCGAAGCACTGGTGGATCAGGAACAGGCCCCGGCCACTCGCAGCATCCAGGCGATCCGGAAGCGCAGCGACGCGGGCTTGGGCCGGCAGGCCAGGTCCCTCATCTTGAACCTGAAACACACACCACCTGGGGGAGAGGATGCGGCGAATCCGAACGCACTTCAGGGGGTCGTTGCCATTGCCGTGGCGCACGGCATTGACCAGGACCTCCTGGAGGCCCAACTGCAGCGTGGCCTGTTGTTCGGCGCATTGAATCGGCTCCAGCAACAGCTCCAGCAGCGGAGCGAGATGCAGGGTCGATGGGGTGATGTAGTCAGCCCAACGCAGCGCCATAGAGCCCCGGAGAGGGGAACAGCGAACGGATTGACCCTACCGCCGAGTGAAGCGCCGTGCTTCAGGACGCCACGCGTTGTTGCACCCCTGGGTGGGAGAGCAAGGCATCCATCAGACGGACCCCCCGCAACTGATTCACCAGGGGCATGTGCCCCTCCGGGGCTTCGAGGGTCCAGGTGAAGGCCTTGGGGTAACGGGTCCAGATCCCCGCTTGCTTCCAGCCAATCCGCGGCCAAAGCTGCTCCCAGCGGTTGCCCAGGCTGCGCAGCAAACGCAGTTGAACGGAGAAACCAAAACGAGCCTGGGAGAAGGTCACCCAAAGGCGATCCAGACTCTCAAGATCCACGGAGGCCATCGGCGGGACCTCGGAGTAATAGACGTAGCCGCGTTTTTCGGCTGCCGGTCCGGCCAACTGGCGCAGGTGCTCGCTCGTTAGACGGTCGGCTTCCTCGAAGTCCTGACGAATCAAGGCCAACTGCAGGGGGCCGTAATCCAGGCCCTGGCCACTGGTCACGGCGAGCCAGCCCTCTGGGAAACGGGTCCAAAAAGCCTGGGAGAGCGCGTCGTCCTCGGAGACCAACAACTGGATCAGGGTCCCGCAGGCCCAGTCATCTCCAGTGGCATCCCAGCGGTCGATTTGATCGGCGATCAGAGGACGGCACTCACTGCTGCGCTGCAGCACTTGCGGCAGAAGGGAGCGCCGTTGGCGTGGAGCGCTCGTCAGAAAGCGCTCGATCAACTGGTCAGCGCTGACCGTGGTGGTGACGGGTGGTCCGGAGAGCATGGAGACGGGCTGACCTGACGCTGGTGCGACAGCGTTGGCCCACTATGTCAGGCATTGCAGTCCCATAGCGGCAAGAAGCCCACCCAGGATCATCGCCATGGCTGAGCGCCAATCGATTGAGGCTTTCCTGCAGGGCCCGGGTCCGGTGGTGGATGTCCGCGCCCCGGCTGAATTCGAAAAGGGCCATATCCCTGGGGCCCAGAACTTGCCTCTGTTCAGCGACCAGGAGCGTGCAGAGGTCGGAACGAGCTACAAGCAGCAGGGGCGCACTGCGGCGGTGCAGCTCGGCCTCTCGCTGGTGGGGCCAAAGCTGGCCTTCCTAGGGGAAAAGCTGCAGACACTCAGCAAAAGCCATCCAGGGCAACCCCTGAAAATTCACTGCTGGCGCGGCGGAATGCGCTCGGGGAGCATCGCCTGGCTAGCCGAAACCCTCGATCTTGAGGTTCTGCTGCTGGAGGGTGGATACAAGAGCTATCGCCAGTGGGTCCTCGCGCTGATGGAGCAGCCCTGGCCCATTCGCCTTCTCGGCGGACGGACAGGGACGGGGAAGACCGACCTTCTGGTGGCCCTGGCGGAACAAGGCGTGGCGGTGCTGGACCTCGAAGGACTGGCGAATCACCGCGGCAGCAGCTTTGGCGGCTTGGGTTTGCCGGCCCAGCCGACCACGGAGCACTTCGAAAACAAAATCGCTGAAGTGCTGCAGCAGCACCGCTCGGCCCAAGAGATTTGGGTTGAAGCCGAAAGCGTGCAGGTGGGCCGCTGCCGGATTCCCTCGGGGCTCTGGCAGCAGATGCAGGGGGCTCCGCTGCTGGAAATCACAAGACCGGTTGAGGAGCGACTGGAGCAGCTGGTGGCGGTCTACGGGATCCAGGACCCCCTGGCCCTTGCCGATGCCACCCAACGGATCGCCAGACGCCTGGGTCCCCAACGCACCAAAACCGCCCTCGAGGCGATCGAGCAAGCGGATTGGCATGGCGCCTGTGCGCAGATGCTGGACTACTACGACCGCTGCTACGACCACGAGCTCGAGCGCCATGGTCAAACCGAAGAGCCAAGCCCACGGGAGCGACTCGACTGTGCGGGGCTCACTGCGCAGGGAGCCGCCGAGCAACTGATCGAAAGCGGAGCGGCAACCAGATCCGCCGGGCAGCATCACTAGGATCAGCCTTTGCGATAACGGGCGATGGCCGCGATCCAGTTTTTCCCCGGTGTGGATGAGCCGGTCGTGCCCGATATCCGTATGACCCGTTCGCGGGATGGTCGCACCGGTCAGGCGATCTTCGTGTTCGATCAGCCCCAGGCCCTCTCCCCCGAGACCATGGCTGACATCGGCGGCATGTACATGCTCGATGAAGAGGGTCAGATGGTGACCCGCGACGTCAACGCCAAGTTCGTCAACGGCAAGCCTTCGGCCCTGGAGGCCACCTACACCTGGAAAACCACCGAGGATTTCGAGCGGTTCATGCGCTTTGCCGAGCGCTATGCCCAGGCCAATGACCTCGGCTTTGCCCAGAACAAAAAGGACGAAGCTGGCGAAGAGGACGCCAACTGAATTCAATCGCCGCAATCGGCGCTAAAACAACACGAGTTGGCCTCCCCCTTTGCGATTCGGCCAGTGGCTCGGATTGATTGCCACAGCAGCGGCGCTGGTGCTGCTGTGGTCCCTGCGGGAGGTCCTCGTCCTCGTCTTTGCTGCCGTGGTGCTCGCCATGGCGATCTGCACCCTGGTGGGTGTGACCCAAGAGCGCTTGCGCTGCAACCGTCCGCTGGCGCTCTTCATCAGCCTGGGGGGCTTGCTTGTGGTGGTGGTGCTGACCACCGCCGTCGTGGTCCCACCGTTTGTTGCCCAGTTCCAAGAACTGCTGCGGCAGCTTCCAGCAGCCCTGCAGTTGGCGATGCAGCTGCTACGCCGCACCCTGGATCAGAGCAGTCAGATGCTCTATGGCCGCGAGGCGCTGCAGTGGTTGCAGAAGAGCTGGCTCAGCCAGGGGTCCGGCAGCCTTGACCCGACCGAGGGGTTCCTGAAGCTGCTTGGGATTGCAGGGAACCTGGGCAGCGGGCTTGTGGAGCTGCTGTTTGTGGTCGCTGTCAGCCTGATGGTGGCGATCCAACCCCAGGCCTACCGGGAAATCGCGATCCTGCTGGTCCCATCGTTTTATCGGCGACGCTTCCGGGACGTTCTCACGCTCTGCGGTGAGGCCCTCAGCAGTTGGATGGCCGGCGTGCTGATCAGCTCGCTCTGCGTCGGCGTCTTGGCCGCCATCGGCCTGTCACTACTGGGGGTGAAGCTGGTGGCCGCCAACGCGCTATTGGCTGGCCTGCTGAACATCATTCCCAACATCGGACCGACCTTGAGCACGGTCTTTCCAATGTCCGTGGCGTTGCTCGATTCACCGGTCAAAGCGCTGCTGGTGCTGCTGCTTTATGTGGTGATTCAGCACATCGAGAGCTACCTGATCACCCCTTCGGTGATGCATCACCAGGTGAAGTTGCTGCCTGGATTGACCTTGATTGCCCAATTCTTCTTCACGGTGATCTTTGGTCCCTTGGGACTGCTGTTGGCGCTGCCACTGGCGGTCTGCCTCCAGGTCCTGGTTCGCGAGGTGCTGATCCAAGACGTTCTGAACGGCTGGGAACTCCCGATGGCTGAGCGCTGATGACACCACGCAGTTTGCTGTTGCTGCTGTCCCTTGTGGTTCTTGGGCTCTTGGCCTGGGAACTGCGCTGGGTCCTGATGGTGCTCTTCGGTGCCGTCGTCCTCGCTGTCGCCCTCGACGTGCCCGTGAGCTGGTTGCGCCGAGGCCTGAGGCTCAGCCGGCCACTGGCACTCCTGCTGGTGCTGATGGTGCTGGCTCTTCTGAGCTGGCAACTCACGGACTTACTCCTGCCTGAATTGCTCGAGCAGCTCAACCAGTTGACCCAGCTGGTGCCGGCGCTGATTGCACGCCTTTCGGAATTGCTGGGCGGTGTCAGCGTCCTGGAGGGTCTGGAAGGTCGACTCGCCGATCTGATCACACTCGACAAGTTGCAACCCATTGGAGCCCAACTGATTGGGTTCGCCGGGGGAGCGGCCAGCGGCACCGTGCTGCTGCTGTTGATGGGGCTGCTGGCGATCCTGTTGGTCCTCGATCCGCGCAGTCACCAACGCCTGGTGTTGGCCTTGACGCCAGCCCACAGCCGGCCGCTGGTGCAGAACCTCCTGACAGAAAGCCGCCAAGCCCTCGGGGGCTGGCTGGCGGGAATGACGCTCTCGGCCTCGGTGGTGTTCCTCCTGACCTGGGCCGGCCTGGCCGCCTTGAAGGTCCCCTTGGCCCTGTTGAGCGGACTGATCTGCGGCCTTCTGACCTTTGTGCCCACCATCGGCCCCACCCTGGCGAGCCTGCTACCGGTGGCTGTGTCGCTGTTGATCTCGCCGACCCTGGCCGTTCAGGTGATCGTGCTTCGCCTGGTGCTGCAGAACGGCGAGGCGTTCCTACTCACGCCCCTGCTCCTGAGTCGAACGGTCAATCTGCTGCCCACCGTCGCGCTGATGGCGCAGCTCAGCCTGGGGGCACTGCTGGGCCTACCCGGTGTACTGCTGGCCCTACCGCTTGTCGTCGTCCTCCAGGTCTTCTCTCAACGGGTGCTGGTGGAGCAGGTCATGGACCGGTGGACCTAGGGCTATCGCCGCTGGCGGATCAAGCTCGGGGTCAAGATCAAGACCGTGACCGCAAGCAAGTGATAGCGGGGAATCATCAACAAGCTGATCCAGGTGAAGTGCTCGGCTAGGAGCTGAAGCTCAGCGCGCAGATCCCAGAGGGCAAGGAGTGCCAACGCCACCGGGGCCCATGGCACAGAGAACCGCCTGGATCGCGTCATCGACGCGAGAGAACGGGCAAGAGTGTGGGTGCAATACCGATGCTGGACCAGCTGCCAACGCCAATGCCAACGGTCAGGGCCACGGCGAACCAGAACAAGCTGCTGCCGCCAAAGAGCAGCAACGAGACCAACGGCAGCAGGGTGGTGAAGGACGTGTAGAGCGAGCGGGTCAAGGTGGCATCCACCGCCACATCAACCTGTTCCTGCAAGCTCATGCCCTGAAGAGCCCTTTTTTGCTCGCGAATGCGGTCGAAGACAACCACCGTGTCATTGACCGAATAACCCGCGACGGTGATCAACGCCACGGCAAACAGGGAATTGACCTCAATGCCGCTGATCAGTCCCAACCAGGCGAAGACCCCGCAAGTAATGACGATGTCGTGGGCCAGGCAGAGCAGGGCCAAGCCTGCAAACACCCCGTCGTAGCGAAAGCTGATGTAGAGCGCGATCGCAGCAAAGCTGACCAACAGGGAAATCAGGCTTCCTTTGAGCAGCTGGGAGCCAAGGGTGGGTCCAATGGTGTTGATCGCAACCTGTTGGGGATTCACCGTGCCAATCACCGGGGCCAAACCTTCGATCAGGGCCCGGGTCTGCTCGGGCTCAAGGTCCGGCAGGCGCAGATCCACCGAACGACCGCGGTCGAGCACCTGCACTCCAGCATTGACCAGCTGGGGAGCCGCTTGACCACCGACCTCCGGCAGCGTGAGCATGCGCAACTGCTGACGCACCTCAGCGGCTTTGAGTCCCGCACAGTCCGCTCCGCTGCAGCTGCGCTGAATCTCCACCTGGGTTCCACCGGTGAAATCCAAACCGGGCTTCAAGGGAGCGGCGATGCGGGGGTTGCTCCAACACAAGGCCATCCCCACCAGACTGAGCAGGACAGCCAAACCAGAAGCAAGCCAGCCCTGGCGGCGGATGCGGCTGATGCGAAAGCGGGGCGCGGTGGCGGCCACGGAGGTCGAGGAATCGGACATCAGGAGGCCTGGGCTGGCAGCTGGGACTGGGGCAAGAAGTAGCTGGAGCGGCGCAGGGCGGGATACCCCATCAAGAGACGCAGCAGGGTGCGGGTGCAGGTCAAAGCCGTGAACAGGCTGAGCACCAAGCCGATGCCCAAGGTGACGGCAAAGCCCTTCACCAAGCCAGTGCCAAGCGCAAAGAGCGCCACGCAGCTAATCAAACCGGTGATGTGGCCATCAAGGATGGATGAGAAGGCCAGCGAGAAACCCGCATCAATCGAGCGGATCAGGGTGTTCCCGCGTCGCAACTCCTCTTTGACCCGCTCAAAAATCAGAACGTTCGCGTCGACAGCGATCCCGATCGAGAGGATGAAGCCTGCGATCCCTGGCAGGGTCAAGGTGACGGGGATCAGGGCATACATGGCCAGGTTGAACAGGGCATAGAGCGCCAGAGCAACCACGGCCACAACGCCGGGCAAGCGGTAGACGACGACCATGAAGACGGCGACCAAGGCCAAGCCCAGCAGGGCAGCCTGAAGGCTGCGTTGGACGTTCTCGCTACCGAGAGTGGCGCCAATGGTGCGCTGCTCGATCACCTCCACCGGCAAGGGCAGTGAGCCACCGCGGAGCTGAACCTCCAGGTCGCGGGCCTCTTCGGCGCTGAAGTTGCCCGTGATGCTTGCGGCACCGCCGCTGATGCCGGCGGGTTTGAACTCCGGCCCCACACTCGCTTCGCTGATGGAGCGGCCGTCGAGAACGATGCCAAGGAGGCGTCCGCTACCGGCAATGCTCTGGGTGAGTTGGGCGAACTTACGGCCCCCCTCGGTGTTGAAACTCAAGGTGACATCCCAGGCGCTGCCGGCCTGGTTCTGCTGACGCCCGGCACCCGTGAGGTCCTTACCGGTGAGGGCGGCCGGCTCGTAGAGGTCGACGATCTTGGTGTTGACCGCCGCCAGCAACAACTCCAGCTGCTCGGTCTCCGTGCTGCCGGCAGGGGCACTGACGCCGGCGTCCTTGAGGAGCTGTGCCAGGCCATCGGCATCAAGGTCGACCGCTTGGGTTTGACCTTGATCCTTGGAGCGGCGCAGGTTGAGAACCGCTTGGGCCTGGCGCTTGAGCTTGAGCAGGCCGCTCATCTGCTGTTCAGTGCCTGGCTTCTGCGCGCGGAACTCCAGAAGGGCCGTGGTGCCCAAGACCTTGGCGGCACGGCTGGGGTCCTGTTCACCCGGCAGCTGCAGCAGGAGTTGATCGTCGCCAATGGTCTGAAGGGTGGATTCACTCACCCCCAGGCCATTGATGCGCCGGTCCAGGACGTCCTTAACGGCCTCCAGTTGCTCGCTCTGCACGCGCTGAATCGCACCAGCCGGCAGGACTTGAAGGGTCAGTTGACTGCCCCCGCGCAGGTCGAGACCCAACTGCAGTGGGAACGAAGCAAGAACAGCCCCGGCTGCGAAGGCCAGGGCCAAGATCAGGGCAAACCACCCCTGTTGACGTGCCATTTCAGACCTGGCCAGCCTTGAGGGCTTTGGCCGCTTCAACGATCTGATGCGGCTGAATGATGGTCAGGTTTTCCAGGGTGCCGTTGTAGGGCGTGGGGATGTCCTGGGAGGAGAGACGGATCGGGCGGGCGTCCAGGTCGTCAAAGCAGTGCTCGGTGATCAAGGCGATCAACTCGGCGCCAATGCCGCCGGTCTTCATGCACTCCTCAACCACCAGGACCTTGTGGGTCTTGCGGATGGAGCGGGAGATCGTCTCCATGTCGAAGGGCTTCAGGCTGATCAGGTCGATCAGCTCCACGCTCACACCCTCCTTCTCCAGCTGTTCCACGGCCTTCAGGCAGTGGTGACGCATGCGGGAGTAGGTGAGGATCGTGACATCGCTTCCTTCCTTGACCAGATCGGCCTGGTCCAGGGCGCAGGTGTAGTCGCCCTCGGGGATGTCCTCAGAGAGGTTGTAGAGCAACACGTGCTCGAAGAAGAGCACGGGGTTGTTGTCGCGAATCGCCGCCTTCATCAGGCCCTTGGCATTCGTCGGGGTGCTGACGGCAACGATCTTGATGCCGGGAACCGCGTGGAAATAGGCCTCGAGACGCTGGCTGTGCTCCGCGCCCAGCTGACGGCCCACACCACCAGGGCCGCGCACCACGGTGGGAATCGTGAAGTTGCCACCGCTGGTGTAGCGGAGCATCCCCATGTTGTTGGAGATCTGGTTGAAGGCGAGCAGCAGGAAGCCCATGTTCATGCCCTCAACGATCGGGCGAAGGCCCGTCATCGCCGCACCAACGGCCATGCCCGTGAAGGCGTTCTCAGCAATCGGGGTGTCCAGGACCCGCAGTTCGCCGTACTTGTCGTAGAGATCCTTCGTGACCTTGTAGGAACCGCCGTACTGACCGACGTCTTCCCCCATCACGCAGACATGGGGATCACGCGCCATCTCTTCGTCGATGGCCTCACGCAGGGCGTTGAAGAGAAGGGTCTCTGCCACGGTTGAAAAGCGGGTCCGGCACTGGACCGGGGTGGGGCCAACCTATCTCAACCGCCTGCGGCGAAGGTCAGCAACAACAACACTGACAACAGCATTCCGGGTGAGAGGAGCAGCACCAGCAGCTGTAGGTCGTGGCCGGTCATGTCGTCGTCAGGCTGCCCGTGGCCGAAGGCTAGGGGGTTTCTTCCGCCTGTTCCCAGCCCGGTAAGAGGCTGCGGATAAATGTCAGGAACAGGCCCAATCCAATGAAGGCAAAGGTGAAGGTGGCCAGAAAGGTCATCCCCACCACCAGGGTCTTCATAAAGACCGCAATGCTCTGGGCAAAGCGGGCCTCGTACTGGGGCGGATGGTCGGCGTAGTAGCCCACCACCTTCCCGGCCAATTGCAGCGCAAGCCAGCCGAAGCCAAAGCTCGTCAGGGAGCCGCTCAAGAAGCTGATCGGCCCCTTGCGCGGTTT
This sequence comes from Vulcanococcus sp. CPBay_Sum15L08_68, assembly GCF_017855895.1. NCBI lineage: Bacteria > Bacillati > Cyanobacteriota > Cyanophyceae > Synechococcales > Synechococcaceae > Vulcanococcus > Vulcanococcus sp. CPBay_Sum15L08_68. The sequence continues at coordinate 46,373 of NZ_JAFMFX010000001.1, forward strand.
CTGCTTGGCGCTGGCGAGGTCTTTGCTGTCGCTTTGGGTCTCACTCACGCGGGGTGGATGGTGCTGCGTTCAGACCAGCGTGGCACCAGAGCCCGTGCAGCGGCACACCCAGGACTCAAAGCCAGCGGCTGCCAGGGGAGCGGCCAACTGCTGCTGCGCCGCTTCGGCGGCGTCCCGGTCGACGAACAAGGCGAACAGGCTTGGCCCTGAGCCGCTCATGGCCACCGCAGCGGCCGCCTCAGCCCGCCGCAGGATCGACAATCCCTCCCGAACGCTCGCCACCTCCGGCTCCACCACCCTCTGGAGGTCATTGCGGATCGCCGGCAGGGGCGCTCCGCCGCTCAATCCCTGCAACAACGCTGCCTCACGTAGGGCCTGGCGCCGCTGCTCAAAGTCGGCCTCAGTCGAGAGGTAGTCCGCTCCAAATTGCTCCCGGCACTGCCTGTAGGCCCAGGGGGTGGAGACGCTGGACTCTGGATGCTTGATCAGCAGCACCCCCAGTGCAGGGGGCTCCGGCAGGCCTGCGGACTCCAGAACCTCGCCCCGGCCAAAGCACAGCTGGGTGCCGCCATCCAGGCAGAACGGCATGTCCGAGCCGAGCTCAGCGGCCATCGCCAAGAGCTGCTCAGCGCTGAACCCACAGCCCCAAAGCGTGTTCAGACCCACCAGAGCCGCCGCACCATTGCTCGAGCCCCCCGCCAGCCCTGCCCCAATGGGGATGCGTTTGGTCAGGTGCATTGCCACACCGAGCTCGGGCAGCCCCACCCGCTGCTTCAGCAACTCAGCCGCCTTGACGATCAGGTTGTTGCCATCGGTCGGCAGGTCCGAGCGATCACAGCGCAGGCTCACCGCTCCATCAGCCGTCGGGATGAGGCTGATCGTGTCGGCCAAATCCAGGGTCTGCATCACCATCGCCAGCTCGTGAAAGCCGTCAGGGCGAAGGCCCAGCACCTCGAGATGCAGGTTGATCTTGGCGGGGGCGCTGACCTGCAGCTCAGCCATGGCGAGATTGCGTCGAGTCCGGGATGAGCCGATTCAAGCCCGCCGCCAGGCTCACCCAACGCTCTGGTGCCACCTCCTGGGGACGCTGCTGCAGACCGATCTCCGCGGCCTCGGTCAGGCTCTGCAACTGCTCAGCCTCCACCAGGCCCGAGAGGGTGTTGCGCAGCATCTTGCGGCGGGCAGCGAAACAGCGTCGCAGCAGCATCTCCACCGTTTTGGCCAGGGCTGGATCCAGTCGCTGCTCGAGCGCTAAGGGATCCAGGGCCACCACCTCACTCATGACCTTCGGCGGCGGTTGGAAGCAGCGAGGGGGCACAGGACAGACCGTGCTGCAGCGCGCCAAGAGCTGCATCCGCACACTCAGGGCGGAATAGGCACTACTGCCGGGACGGGCCCGAATCCGCTCACCCACCTCCTGCTGCACCAACAGCACCAAACGGCGATAGGGCTGCAGCGCTGGGCGATCAAGACGTCCGACCAGGCGCTCCAACAGGGGCCCTGTGATGTTGTACGGAATGTTGGCGACCACGGCGGTGGCCTCCGGCAGCTCCACCGCCAACACATCCCCTTCGGTCAACGAGAAGCGCGGATTCGCACCAAAGCGCTCCTGCAGGCCCGACACCAGATCACGGTCCAGCTCAACGGCGCAGACCGCGCGGGCGGAGGACTCCAAGAGCCGCTCGGTGAGGGCTCCTCGACCCGGGCCCACCTCGAGGACCGTGTCAGCGGCGGTCAACGCAGCGGCCTGAAGAATCCGATCGAGCACGGACTGGTCCTTCAGCCAGTGCTGGCCAAAACGTTTGCGGGCGCGATGGGCCGCGAAGGACATCAGAGGACGGGCGCAGGCCTACGTCCACATTGCTTCACTCAGCGCCAAGGCAACCAACGCACAGGCCGGCGGCTTGGGGGCAGTGGGACCAAGGCACAGATCCATTCCCAGTGGCAGTCCTGATACTGCGGATGCCGCTGCAACCAGAGCATCAAGCTGCTCTCCAGCCGCAACCGCTTGGGCCGCTTCAGGGCCGCCATCCCCCAGGCGTCCGGACCCGAGCGGGATCGGCCCTTGACCTCCACCAGCAGCAGGCGCCCAGGTTTGTGGAGCAGCAAATCGAGCTCACCCCAACGGCAACACCAGCGCTGCTCAAGCAAGCGCCAGCCAGCGGCCTGCAGCAGCCGCAGCGCCCGCTGCTCAGCCCAGTGGCCCTGCCGTTGTGAAGGAGAACGTCCGATCGCCTGCAGCCAGCACTGCCCCTCAGGATTCCCCTGCGGATGGCAGCTGACCGCGCAGCTGCCGCAGGCAGTACTTGCAGCCGCCCGTGGTCACCAGGTGACGCTCGGGCGTGATCGAGATCTGACGGACCGGATGCTCCCGGCAGCGGATCTTGATCGGCGACTTAAAACTTCTGTATTGGATGCCGCTGTAGTCGTAGCGCTCCCCGAAGCGCGCCCTGGCCCGGGCCAAAAACGTATCGCGGTCGATCGGGTTGCCCATGGGCCTGCACTGGCGGTCGATCGCTCGACCCGTTCCGCTCAGTGAACCAAAAACGAGAGGGTCGTGAGGTTAGGAGAACAACCAACCGTCCCCACCCAAACAGCCTGCCTAGGGTTGCCAGGCACCGGCTCTCCTCCATGCGTCGCTTCTTCCGGTCCCTGCTGTCCTCAGCGCTGCTTGCGCTGATCCTCCTTGTGGCGCAACCCGCACAGGCGGCGATGGACTACGCCAAGCAGGTGTTGATCGGCCACGACTTCGCCGGAGTCGACCTGCATGGCGCGACCTTCAATCTGACGAACCTGCGGGAAGCGGACTTCCACGGGGCCGACCTGCGCGGCGCCAGCCTCTACGGCGCCAAGCTCCAGGACGCCAACCTCGCCGGAGCGGACCTCAGCGACGCCACCCTCGACTCGGCCGTCCTCGAGGGAACGGACCTGCGCAATGCGGTCCTTGAGAACGCCTTTGCCTTCAACACCCGCTTCAAGGACGTCCTGATCGATGGGGCGGACTTCACCAACGTGCCCTTCCGCGGTGATGTCCTGAAAACCCTCTGCGCCAGTGCCAGCGGCACGAACCCCGTGACCGGTCGCGTCACCAAAGACACCCTTGAGTGCAGCTGATGAGCTTCGATGCCCGCAGCCTGGAGCGCCTGCAAGAACTCGGCCGCTCCCTCCCCAAGCCCCTTCCCAAACCCGAGACCAGCGTCGAGCCGAAGCGGGCCTCCGCCAAACGCCATCGCGTTGAGACCGAGACCGATCCCCAGGCGCTATTCGGGGAATTGATGAAGGCCAGCCAAGACGGGACGGTCCCCCCCCATCTGATGGATCGCCTGCGCCAGGCGGAAGCCGATCAAGAGCGCAAACGGCAAGCCGCCCAACGGGAGCAGCTGCAATCCCTACAAGGCCAAACCAACCGCAGCCCTGGTGGCCTGCAAGCCCAGGGCAAACCCCAGGAACTCCGGCCCAATCAGCAGCGCCGGCGCCCCGCCAACAGCGAAGAACAGGATCTCTATGTGGCCTTCCAGCAGTTTCTGCTGGAAGGGGACGAGGAGAGCTGAGACCAACCCCTGGGACTCAGGGACGGAGCTCAGTGATCTGAGGGCGCTGATCCAAAGCCATCACCTGAATCGTTCCCCCATCCAAGGGCAGGCGATCAAAGCGAAGGCTGCGCAGATCTGGATTGTCGTAGGTCTGGATGTAATAGACGAGGTTCTGCTGATCAGCGGCAACACTCCACTCGGTGATCTCATAGGTGCTCGTGGCACCGGCGCCCCCAAAGGCGCCCCCGGGCGGTAACTGCACGCTTCCCGGCGGCAAATCAAACTGACCCAGAATTCGGAAGGCCGTCCCCACCTGCTGCTGGCTGCTCAGGTTGGTGGGCGCGAAACGACTCAGTGTCAGGGCCCGGATGAAGCGGGAGGTCGCCAGAAAATCTCCGGGTAGGCCATGCAGACCTGCGCCCGTACTGGCCGGGGGCAAGGCCAAGCCGTTGATGCGCATCTCCGGCGGTGGCATCGCGCTCAAATTGGCGTAGTTCCCTGCTGCCGCCAGGTGATACGGGAAGGGCGGATCGTTGGTATAGGTGCCCGTGGGGTTGTCCATCAGGTTGAGCGCCCCGTCGATGTATTCCACCGAAAGGCTCTGGCCGCTGCGATCGTGCAGGGTCATGTGAATCGGCAGCGGTCCACCGAAAGCCGGGACGCTGGCGCCGTTCACCAAAATCTTGGGCAAGCCGCGCTTGACCTCCGCGATGCTCGCGAAGTTCGTCAGCACATAGGTCAGCAGCTGCGCGCTGTTGATTGAGCGCTGGGTCTGCCCCGGCGGGACCGTTTGAAACTTGGCGTAGCCCGCGAAATACAGCAGTCCGCCGGCGAGGCCCTTTTCATTCATCCCATCGGGGACGACATCCTTGAGTCCCAGGGCATTCAGGCCCACCACGGCGTAGCGGCTGGTCCAGGCCAGACCATTGCCCTGCCCTCCATCGGGGCCATTGCCCCGCAGTGGCGTACCCCGCTGAATCAGCACGGCCTGGCTGTTGAGCGGCTGGCCGAATTCCATCGTGCGCGCATAGACCCGACCGCCATCGGATCCGCGCAGCACAAAGCTGGTGCACGCCCGCAGAGGCGAAGCCGTCAGCCCGCCCAGTCCCGCAGCCGCCAGAGCGGCGACGAGCGAGTGAGCCGGCCGGCGCAGGCGGCGAATCCATCGCTCCATCGATCCAGGGACAGGCACAACCACCACCCTGACCATCCCGGACGGAGACGGCAACATCGACCCCAGTGGTACACCTGAACTATCCTGCAGGGGTGTGTCGGGTGCGTGCGTGTCGGTCCCTGTTGTTCTGATCGGCGGGCTGCGGGACGAGCGCCCGCGGCGGCCGCTTCCCTTGGCCAGCAGCACCGTGGCCGCCGGCTTCCCCAGCCCCGCCGACGACTACATCGATGTCGGCATCGACCTGAACGAGACCCTGATCCGGCACCCCAGCAGCACCTTTTTTCTGCGGGTGAGCGGTGATTCGATGGTCGAGGCCGGGATCCAGCACGGCGACCTGCTGGTGGTGGACCGCAGCCTCGAGGCCCGACCGGGCCATGTCGTGGTGGCCGTGCTCGACGGCGCCTTCACCTTGAAGCGCCTGGCCCGCCACCAAGGGCGGCTGCGGCTCGAAGCCGCCAACAGCGCCTACCCCCCCTTGGAGCTGCACCACTGCGGCGATGTGCAGATCTGGGGTGTCGCCATCCACGCCATTCACAGCCTCGCCACCCATGGCTGACGCCCTCGGGCTGATCGATGCCAACAACTTCTATGCCAGCTGTGAGCAGGCCTTCGATCCCGCGCTCCTGGGGCGCCCCGTCGTGGTGCTCTCCAACAACGACGGCTGCGTGGTCTCCCGCAGCAGCGAGGCCCGGCAACTCGGCATTGGCATGGGCAAGCCCTACTTCCAGATCGCGGAGCAACTGGAACAGCACGGCGTGGTCGTGCGCAGTTCCAACTACGCCCTCTACGGCGACATGAGCCAACGGCTGATGAGCAGCCTGGAGCCCTTCGTCGCCGAGCTGGAGGTGTACTCGATCGATGAGGCCTTCGTTCGTCTGCCGAGGCCCAAAAGCGGTGACCTCCTTCCCTGGGCCAGTGCCCTGCGCAGCCGGATCCGCCACAACCTGGGGCTGCCCATTGCCATCGGCCTGGCCAACAGCAAGGTGCTGGCGAAAGTGGCGAACCACATCGCCAAGGGAGAACGGCAACACGCTGGTGTCTTTGACCTCAGTCCACCCGAGGAGACCACCGCCTGGCTGGAGCAAACCCCGGTGGAGGAGATCTGGGGGGTCGGCCGACGCCTGAGCCGCTGGTGCCGGCTACGGGGTGTCAGCACGGCGCAGCAACTCAGGGACATGCCCAGCGGAGAACTGCGGGCCAAAGCCGGGGTGGTGGGTCTGCGCCTGCAATTGGAACTGCAGGGCATCAGCTGCCTGCCGCTGGAGCAGCAACCAGCGGACAAACAGGAAACCTGCGTCAGCCGCAGCTTCAGCCGGCCCGTCACCACCGAAGAGGAACTGCGCCAGGCCATCGCCAGTTATGTCAGCCGCGGCGCCGAGAAGTTGAGGCGGCAACGGCAACGGGCCGGACGGCTCACGGTCTTCGCACGAACCAGTCCCTTTGCCCCAGGCTTCTACAGCCAGGCCGCCAGCGTCAGCCTGCCCCTCGCCAGCAACGACACCGGGGTTCTACTGCGGGCCGCCAGCCAGATGATCTCCAGCCTCTACCGGCCCTACAAGCGCTTCGCCAAGGCGGGAATTTTGCTGCAGGAGCTGCAGCCCGAGGCGCAGTTGCAACACCACCTGCTGCAACCGCTCAGTGGCGCCGAGCAACAGCGGCGGGAGGCGCTCATGGCCAGCATCGATCGGCTCAATCGCCGCCATGGCCGCGGAACGGTGCAATGGGCCGCCTGCGGCCTGCAGCCGGCTTGGCTGATGCGACGGGAACAGCTCTCCAGGGCCGCCACCACGCGACTCAGCGACCTGCCCACCGTCTGGGCTCGCTAGGCCGTCAAACGGCGCCGTATTTGGCGGTGCTCTGCTTCACACAGAAGGCTTTGGCCTCCTCAATGGAATCGCGCTGCTCGATGCGTTGGGCCACACAGTTGCAGGTGTCTTGAACCATGCCCGGCGGCGGGGATTTGCCAGCGGCCTTGAAGTCCGCATTCATCGCCCTGGCGCACTGGTTCTGAATGATCTGAACGACCATGTTTTGCGCCGAAGCAGGCGCAGCAAAAAGCAGGGTGCTGCCGCTCAAAACGGCCACACCAGCAGCGCGTGTCACGAGCAAACGGGCGTCAGTCAGGGGAAGAGCCGGAACGGTTCAGATTGGTGATAGCAGCGCTGAAGCGGAAATGGCAGAGCTGTAGGGAAAGAACAGGCGGCCCTAGGCCGGTTGGGCGTCCTGGACGATCACGTCCTCAAAACTGGCGCGACGCTGGGAATCGAGGTGATCGATGTGTTTGCGCTCGTTGTAATAGAGGTCCTGAAAGCGCAGGGCATCGCTGTTGAGTTCAGCGAACATGGCCTCAATGCGGGCCTCCATGTCCTGGCTGGCGCCCTGGGGAACAGGATCCGGCTGCTGGCTGTCATCGAGCAGACGGGCGATACAGCGCTCGAGGGTCTCCAGTCGTTGACTGCTCCAGGCATCCAGAAGGTGACGACAGCGTTTGACGCTGCGCTGCCGCTCGAGGGCTGCCGTGGCACCACGCAATTGCAAGGGTGGGTTGCTGAGGGCGAGTCGCTGAACGTCGCTGGGCTCCAGCAGGGGAGTCAGGCGGGCGAGCAATTCCGTTGGCAGTCCTGAGTCGGGATCATCCGCCAAGAGCAGCTGATCGCTCAGTAACCGCGGCAGATCGAGGTCCGCGAGATCGGAACCGGCCTCACTGCCACGGTTGATCGCCTCCAGCCGGCCAACACCGAGGTTGTCTTCCTCGAGGGAGCTGATCACCGCCCAGAGCTGACGGTGATGGGCGATGGCGAAGTCATCGAGCTCGCGGCGGCGCAACTCAGCGCGGATCGGACCGCGATAGGCCGGGCAGTGGAGATAGAGGCGCAGGACCTCGGCCTCGGCCCGCTCCCGCAGGCCCGCCTCACCGGGCTGCTCCCAGCGGCGGGAGCGCCCATGCCAGCGCTGACCTTTGACCTGCTGGCGCAGGTCGTCCTCCAACTGCAGAGCGAGCCGCGCCTGGCCACCACTGAGGCGCTCGGCCACCTGCTGGAGGTAGCGGGAGCGAACGGCGCTGGCGGGCAGCTTGCCCAGCAGCGCCACCAGATCCGTGACCGCCTTTTGGAACTGGTCGGCCTTGCTGAGGTCGCAGCCGTGCAGGACCTGGTCGATCTGCCAATCGAGCCAGAGGGGGGATTGATCCAGCAGGGAGCGGTAGTCCCCTGCGCCGTGCTGCTTGAGGAATTCATCGGGGTCCTTGCCGCTCGGCAGGTGGAGAACCCGCAACTCCAGCTGCCCCTGCAGGGCCAACTGCTCCACCTCGCCAATGGCGCGCTGGGCGGCCCGGACACCAGCGCCATCGGCATCAAAGTTCAGGATCAGCCGTTTGCCGTCGCAGCAGCGACAGAGCTGGGTGATCTGCTGATTGCTCAGGGCTGTCCCGAGGGCCGCAACCGCATTGGTGATGCCCGCGGCATGGAGGGCGATGACATCGAAATAGCCCTCCACCACGACCGCGCGATCGGCCTTGCGGATCGCATTGACAGCCTTATCGAGGCCAAAGAGGTGTTTGCCCTTCTCAAACACCTCCGTCTCCGGAGAGTTCAGGTACTTCGGCTCACCGCCATCGAGGCTGCGGCCACCAAAGCCAATGATTCGGCCCTGGCGATCCGCGATCGGAACCATCACCCGATGGCGGAAGCGGTCATAGAAGCCATCCCCGCCGCGGCGTGGCACCACCAGCCCGGCCGCCTCCAATAGCTCAGGACTGAGTCCCTCCACCTGTTGGAGATGGCTCAGCAGACCATCCCATCGCTCCGGGGCATAGCCCAGACCAAAGGCCTCAAGGGTGGCCTCATCAAGACCACGGCTGGTCTTGAGGTAGTCAAGGGCCGCGGCGCCCTCCGGAGCGCGCAATTGTGAGCGGAACCATCCAGCGGCCAGGGAGAGGGCCTTGTGGAGTTGATCCCGGCGCGAGAGCTGCTGCCGCAGTCGTTCCTGCTGAGGACCCTCCAGGGTCTCCACGGGAAGCTGGTACTTGCGCGCCAACTCCAGGACGACGTCACTGAAGCTCTGACGCTGCAACTCCATCAAAAACTTGATCGAGTTGCCGCCGGCGCCACAGGAGAAGCAGTAGTAGAACTGCTTGGCCGGTGACACCGTCATCGACGGTGATTTGTCGTCGTGGAAGGGGCAAACCCCGACGAATTCCCTGCCCTTCTTTTTGAGCACAACGTGCTCGCCCACCACATCGACGATGTCAGCGCGCTCTTTAACGGCCTCGATCGTGCGGGGATGGAGGCGAGGGACTGACACGCTCCGGGCGCAAGTGACGCTCCAGGATGGCAGGGCTGGCCTGTGGATGCTGTCCAGCACGCTGAGCTTCAGCCTGATGGGGGTCTGCGTCAAAGCGCTGGGCGGCCGGATCCCTGTGGCCGAGGTGGTGATGGCTCGCTCCGCCATCAGCCTGGTGCTGAGTGTCGCGATGCTGCGGCAGGCCGGTCTCGATCCCTGGGGACAGCGCAAAGGGCTGCTGATCCTGCGGGGCGCCATCGGCACGGGAGCTCTGTTCTGCGTCTTCGCAGCCCTGGCCCAACTGCCCCTGGCACCCGCCACGGTCCTTCAGTACCTGCAGCCCACCTTCACGGCACTGCTGGCCTGGCTGCTCTTGAAGGAAAGACTCGGGGCCAAGGTTTGGATCGCCGCGCTGCTGGGCTGGCTCGCGGTCCTGATCCTCAGCAACCCGATGGAGCTCATGGGCCTGCTTGGGCCCCTCGGCAGTCGATTACTGCAGGTTCAGGCCACGCCCTTACCCATGGGGGGCGTGCTGTTGGCCCTGGCGGGAGCGCTGTTGTCGGCTTGTGCCTACGTCAGCGTGCGGGCCCTTGGCCGCACCGAGCATCCCCTGGTGATCGTTTTTTACTTCCCCCTGGTGGGGTTGGTGCTGACGGCGCCACTGGTGCTGCTGCAGCCGGTTTGGCCAAGCACCTGGGAACTCTTGGCCTTAATCGGCGTTGGGGTCTTCACCCAGCTGGGCCAGATCGGCATCACCAAGGGATTACTGGGGATGCCAGCGGCGCGAGCGACGGCCATGAGCTACGGCCAGGTGCCGCTGGCTGCCCTGTGGGGATGGCTGCTCTTCCAGGAACCCCTCGACCCCGACACCACCACGGCCGCAGTGCTCGTGCTGGCCGCAACGCTCCTGAGCCTGAAACCACAGCGGCGCCAAGCCGCCTAGCTCTGCTCACCCTTCAGCGGAAGGGGATAGGTCAACCAATCCTGGGTCGCGCCGTCCTCACTGCCACTGGGCCGGGCCAAGCGCCAGCTCTGGCCCCGCTCACCGCGCTGCAGATACAGGTCAAAGGCGCTGTCGACGCGAATGGGATCCCCGGCCAGCCGCCAATCAAACCGCCCCGTGAGATGGATGCCTTTGCCGCCGCCAATGGGGAGGCTCTCCTGGGATTCCACCCGCACCCGGCTGACCTGGGGTGGGCCAGAAGCATCCAGGGTCAGGGCATCGGCGATGGAGCGCTGGGTGAGATCGATCTGCAGCGCAAGGGCCGAGAGCAGCACCTTCTGGGGGGGCTGACCAGAACCGCCACATCCACCCAGCCCGAGGGCCAACACGGCTGACAACAGCAGGGCCAAAGCCCAGGTCAACAGGCGAGAAAGTGGTGCAAGGCGATCAGCCTGGGCGGTCAGACCGGGCAGCATGGCGGGCAGTAAGCGTCTCCCCATGATCGGCTGGCTGCAAGGGCAACTCGCCGATCGCTGGCACCTGAACAACCGATTCGGGGTCCTACTCGTCTGCTCAGGGGTGGGCTACGAGGTCCAGATGCCCCGTCGCCACTGGGATCAGCTCGGAGGAAACGGCACCGAGGCCGCCCTGCATGTCCACCAGGTCATTCGCGAGGACAGCTGGACGCTCTATGGCTTCTGTGCACGCCATGAGCGCGATCTCTTCCGCGAACTGGTGGCCGTCAGCGGCGTCGGCCCGCAGATGGCCCTGGGGCTGCTTGGGCAACTGAGCTGCGAGGAGCTGGTGCGCGCAATTGTGCAGGCCGATCTTCGCCAGCTCTGCCAGGCGCCGGGGGTGGGGAAGCGCACCGCCGAGCGGCTCTCGGTGGAACTGCGCACCCGGCTCCAGCAGCGCTACGGGGAAAGCCTGCAGTTGAGCCAGTCGGACGACCTGCAGGTCAGCGACAGCGGAGAGGGTCCGGCCGCGGGCGTTCGGGAAGAGGTTCAGCTCACCCTTTCGGCGCTCGGCTACGAAGCCCTGGAGATCAACCGGGCCCTGCGGGCGATCAGCCCACAGGGCCCTGAACTTGGGGAGGACGGCGACGCCTGGCTGCGGGAAAGCCTGCGCTATCTCTCCCGCGACGTGGCCTGAGACCTGGGTGTCCCACGGGGCAGTAAGTTGGTTGTTTGCACCGTCAGGGCCAGACGCCGCGCATGCCGCTCGACACCACCAAGAAGCAGGAACTAATCAACGCTCACCAGACCCATGGCACCGACACCGGTTCCGTGGAAGTTCAGGTGGCGATGCTGAGCGAGCGCATCAGCAAGCTGAGTGGTCACCTGCAGGGCAACATCCATGACTTCTCGTCCCGCCAGGGTCTGCTGAAGATGATCGGCCGCCGCAAGCGCCTCCTCAGCTACCTGCGCAGCAACAGCGAGCAGCGCTATTCCGACCTGATCAAAAAGCTCGGCATCCGCGGCTGAGATGGCAAACGAGGGGAAAAACCGCTCCCGCCCGCAGAAGGGCGGCGGCGGACTCGCGCCAAGCGTTCCCCCGAGCCAATCCAAAGCAGCCCAAGGTCGCTCCAAGCCGACCAACCCACAAGCCATTCCACCGGCCGTCGCCAATCGAATGGCGCGGCGGGTGGGCATCGCCACCGGCATTCCCACGGTGATGGGCATGGCCACCTTCATCGTGAGCTATGTGGTGGTCAGCCGTGGAATTCTGGACATTCCCCCCGCCGCCACCCTGGTGACGTCTGGGGGATTTTTCCTGTTGGGCCTGCTCGGATTGAGCTACGGGGTCTTGTCAGCAAGTTGGGAAACCTCAGCAGGAACCCTGCTGGGATTCGAGCAGATCGGCGTGAACATCAGCCGGCTGCGCAACTCCGTTAAGCGGCCACCAGCTTCGAGCTGAGCCGGGCCCGGAAGGCCTGGGCCTCCAGACTGCTGAGGGCGGCACGACTGTCGCGCACGCAGAACTGGTGGCCCAGGCGCACGTAGCGCACCTGGCTTTGGTCCTTGACCATCGCCACGACAGGGACACGAACACCTCCCTCGTCTTTCTCGGTGCGGTGCTGGTTCAGGCATTCCCGCAGCTTGTGCTGAATGGCGATGTCGCTGGCCTGCGGTCCATCCAGTTCCACCACAAGAAACTGGAGCTCGTCGATGACACGGCAGTCGTCCACGATCAGCTGGACCTGTTCATCGCGCCGGTCGACGGAGGCCCAGACCAGCAGCCGGGCATCGACCATCAGGTGATCCGAAAGGCGGGCGTAGGTCTTGGGGAAGACCACCGCTTCACAACTGCCGCTGAGATCCTCCAGCTGCAGGACCGCCATCCGATCCCCCTTGCGCGTGGTCACCGGGCGTAGGCCTGAGACCATGCCAACGACGCTGACCCGCGCCTTATCGGCCTGCTCCTCGAGGCCACCCAGGCCGACGGGTGAAAGCAACTGGACCGGTCGGGTCAGCTGCTTGAGCGGGTGATCAGAGAGATAGAAACCCACCAGTTCCTTCTCGAGCCTGAGCTTTTCGGTGGGCGGATAGTCCTTGACCGGTGCCGCCTTGGGTGCGGTGCTCAGGTCAGATCCACCCCCCTGGGTCTCCTCTGCATCCCCGCTGGCTGGAGCCGCAAACAGGTCAAAGAGATTGCCCTGGCCACTGGCGCGGTCGCGGGCGCGGGACGAGGCCCAATCAACGATCAAATCCAGATCGGCCATCAGCTGGGCCCGGTTGGCCTCCGGCTCGAGGGCGTCCATGGCACCGCAATGGATTAACGCTTCCAGGGAGCGGCGGTTCAAGGTGGTGCCGGGAATGCGATCACAGAGATCGGCAAGGGACTGGAAGGGACCGTCACTGCTGCGGGCCTCCAGCAGGGCACGAATCGCCCCCTCGCCGAGATTGCGCACGGCCGAGAGGCCAAACAAGATGCGATCGCCGACGGGGGTGAAGTCAATCCCGGAGGCATTCACATCGGGGGGCATGACCTCGATCCCCATTGCATTGCAATTGGAGATGTAGCGCTGCACTTTGTCGGTGCTGCCGGCATTCACCGTGAGCAGCGCCGCCATATAGGCAACGGGGTAGTGGGCCTTGAGGTAGGCGGTCTGATATGTCACCGCGCCATAGGCGGTGGAATGGCTCTTGTTGAAGCAGTACTCCGCGAAGAGCACCATCTGGTCGAAGAGCTCATCGGCGATCTTGGCGTCGACACCGCGCTCACTTGCACCTTTGACAAAGATGTCTCGGTGCTTCTGCATCTCCGAGACTTTCTTCTTACCCATGGCCCGGCGGAGAAGATCCGCCTCTCCAAGGGAATAGCCCGCCAGATCCTGAGCGATCTTCATGATCTGCTCCTGGTAAACCATGATCCCGTAGGTCTCCTGCAGGATCGGCTCCAACTTGGCGTGGGCGAAATCAATCGCCTCGCGGCCGTGCTTGCGGTTGATGAATTTGGGAATCAGCCCCGCGTCGAGCGGGCCCGGTCGGTAGAGGGCCAGGATCGAGGAGATGTCCTCCAGGGAGGAGGGCTTGAGGTCCCGCACGATCTGGCGCATCCCACTGGATTCCAGCTGAAAAATGCCCTCCAGGTCTCCACGCGCCAGCAGGCCAAAGGTGCCTTCGTCATCCAAGGGAAGGGCATCGGGATCGATGCTGACCCCTGAGCTCTGCTGCACCAGATCGACGGTTTTGTCGATCATCGTGAGGTTTTTCAACCCCAGGAAGTCCATCTTCAACAGACCCATGGACTCCACGTCTTCCATGAAGTACTGGGTGATCACCTGACCGTCGTTGTTGCGTTGCAGCGGAACGACTTCATCGAGGGGATCGGCGGCGATCACCACACCCGCAGCGTGGACGCCAAAGGTTTTGTTGGTTCCCTCAATGCGCATCGCCATGTCGACCCAGCGCTTCACTGCGGGATCGCCGAGGTACTTCTCGCGGAACTCAGGGGCGGGTGATTCCTCACCGATCATCTCCTTGAGCTTGGCGGGTTTGCCGCGCACCACCGGAATCAACTTGGCGAGACGATCGGCATCGCCGTAGGGGATATCCAGCACCCGGGCCACATCCTTGAGGACGGCCTTGGAGGTCATCCGGTTGAAGGTGATGATCTGGGCGACCTTGTCTTCGCCATAGCGCTCGGTGACGTAGTCGATCACCTCACCACGTCGCTCGATGCAGAAGTCCGTGTCGATATCAGGCATCGACTTGCGCTCTGGATTCAAGAAGCGCTCGAAGAGCAGACCGTTAGTGACCGGATCAATGTTGGTGATGCCGAGGGCGTAGGCCACCAAGGAGCCGGCGGCGGAACCGCGACCAGGGCCCACCGGGATGCCGTTGTCTCGGGCAAAGCGGATGTAGTCCCAAACCACCAGGAAGTAGGTCGGAAAGCCCATTTGCTCCATCACCTGGAGCTCGAAATCGAGGCGTTCGCCATAGGTGGCCTCGAAACCGCTGCCCTCCGGAAGCCCCAGGCGCGCGCGTAGTCCCTGCTCGGTCACCTCCCGCAGATAACTCACCGGGGTGTGCCCCTCGGGGATTGGGAAGCGGGGCATTTGATAGCGCCCAAGGATGTCGTAGTCCTCGACCTTCTCGGCCACCAGGGCCGTATTGGCAACGGCCTCGGCCACCACCTCGGGCTCCAGGTGGTCCGCGAAGAGTCCGAGCATTTCCTGCTCGCTCTTAATGAACTCCGTCCCCGTGTAGCGAAGACGCTTCTCATCGGTGACCAACTTGCCCGTCAGCACGCACAGCAGGGCGTCGTGGGCCTCGGCGTCATTGCTGGTGAGGTAGTGGGCATCGTTGGTCGCCACCAACGGAATCCCCAATTCCTTGGAGATCTTCGCCATCTCCACATTGACGATCCGATCTTCCGGGGAGCCGTGGTCTTGAATCTCGAGGTAGAAGTCGTCGCCAAAGACCCCCTGGTACCAACGGGCCACATCCCGGGCCACATCGGGGCGGTCCCGCAGGATCGCCTGGGGGATTTCACCGCCCAGACAGGCCGTGGCAATGATCAGGCCCTCGCTATGGCGCTCGAGGGTCGGCTTATCGATGCAAGCTCTGGAGAAAATGCCCCGCCCGCGCATGCCCCGCAGGTGGCTGATGCTGGTGAGCTTGACCAAATTGCGATAGCCCACCGCGTTCTTGGCCAGGACAACCAGGTGGTAGCGGCGCTCCTTCTTCGGTGGGTTGGGGTCATCAATGGAGCCATTGATGACATACATCTCGTTGCCGATGATCGGCTTCACGGAACTGCCGCGGCAGAGCTTCAGCAGCTCAATCGCGCCGTACATCACACCGTGATCGGTCAGGGCGATCGCCGGCATTCCCAGCTCCTCAGCCCGCTTCACCATGGCCGGCAGCTGACTTGCCCCATCCAGAAGGCTGTAGTCGCTGTGGTTATGGAGGGGGACGAAGGCCAAGCGCGAAGAAAGCGGTGGAGCCGAGGCTGAGCCCAGGCTAAGCCGGCAACACCAGATTCAGGGTCTAAGCCACCACTTCTTCAGCCCGGCACGCCACCACTAGGGATCAGGGCACCAAGGACGCCTGGGGACGCTTGTCCATCACGCGCGCGGCCTGCTCGTAGTGATAAGCGACCTGGAGCAGGCGCTCCTCTTGAAGAACACCGGTGATGAGCTGCACGCCAATGGGCAGACCAGCCCCATCAAAACCGCAGGGGAGGCTGATGGCCGGCAGACCGGCCATGTTGGCGGGAATGGTCAACAGGTCAGCCAAGTACATCGCCAGGGGGTCTTCAGCGTGGGCGCCGAAGCCAAAGGCAGTGGTGGGTGAGGTGGGGGTGAGCAACACATCCACCTGACCAAAGGCGGCGTCGAAGTCACGGCGAATCAGGGTGCGGACCTGCTGCGCCTTTTTGTAGTAGGCATCCACGTAGCCGGCCGAGAGGGCATAGGTGCCAATCAGGATCCGGCGCTTGACCTCGTCACCGAAGCCTTCGGCCCGGCTGCGGGAGGTCATCTCCGCCAGGCTCGCGGCATCCTCAGCCCGGTAGCCGTACTTCACGCCGTCGTAGCGGGCCAGGTTGGCGGACGCCTCCGACGGGGCAATCACGTAGTAGGTGGCGATGCCGTCGTTGAAGCGGGGGCAGCTGACATCAACGAGGTCACAGCCCAGGGCCTCGAGTTGGGCCGCAGCGGCCATCACCGAGGCCTTGACCTCAGGGTGCAGGCCCTCGGCTTCAAAACACTCCCGCACGATGCCCACACGCAGCCCCGCCACCGGTTGGGTCAAGGCCGCCCGGTAATCGGGTACGGGAGCCTTCAGACAGGTCGAATCGCGGGGGTCCTCACCGGCGATCACCTGGAGCAACTCGGCGGCATCCGAGACGCTGTTGGCGAAGGGCCCCACCTGATCCAGGGAGCTGGCGAAAGCCACCAAGCCATAGCGGCTGACACGGCCGTAGGTGGGTTTGAGGCCCACCACCCCGCAGAAGGAGGCGGGCTGGCGAATGGAGCCGCCGGTGTCTGATCCCAGGGAACCGACACACTCACCAGCTGCCACGGCGGCGGCACTGCCACCGGAACTGCCCCCGGGAACCTTGTCCGTGTTCCAGGGGTTGCGGCTTGGGCCGAAGACTGAGGTCTCGGTCGAGCTGCCCATGGCGAACTCGTCGAGATTGGTTTTGCCAAGCAGGACTGCGCCGGCACCCCAGAGCCGATCGGTCACCGTGGACTCATAGGGGGGAACGAAGTTCTCCAGCATCCGGCTGGAGCAGGTCGTTCGGATCCCGCGGGTGCAGAGGTTGTCCTTGATCGCCAGGGGAACACCCGCCAACGGCGGGAGCTCAGCACCAGAGGCCCTCAGGGCATCAATGCGGTCGGCATCGGCACGGGCCCGTTCAGCCGTGACCTCGGTGTAGGCCTTAACGCTGGGCTCAACCGCCTCGATGCGGCTGAGGTGATGGTCCGTGAGCTCACGGGCGGACACATCGCCGCTTTTGAGCTGGTCGCGCCACTCGGCGATACCCATCAAACCCAGGTCCAAACCAAGGGTTGACGCTATCAGCCAACCCGTGAGCTAACCCTCGGCCGCAATGGTCAGGGGCTCGGCGCGCCGGGTCTTGATCAGGGAGTGGTTGACCTCAGCAGCTCCTTCGCTGCGGAGGTCAGCCAGAAAAGGAGGCAGCGCAGCCTCAAGGCTGCTGCGCCGGATGTAGGGACCAAACCAGTAGGTCACATCCGGCCGCCTCGTTTCAACGCGGGCCCACCAAGCCAGACCAAACCCATTGGCAATGCTGCGCAGAGGCCGAAGAAGGGGCGTCATCCAGACGGGAGGCGATAACACCATTCTGGCTCCGGAATGGGCAAGCGCAGCATTCAGAGCTTGATGTCGGAGGAGAACGTCGCGGTTGGATCCGTCCCATCGGCCCCATCGGTCTGTTCGACAACCGCAGCTGAATCCCCCTGGAACTCAGCCATCACATCGGCCACCAGCTGATCGGCACGGGCCTCTTCAGCGGGACTGAGAACGATGTCGTCCTCGGGAACGGCGGAGGTCGCTTCTGCACTGCCTTCTTCCGGCAGCTCCAGGGGGGCAGGCGTTGGCAACTGAGGACGCACGATCCGCGGGGCCGGCGCGGCCCCCGAGATCTGCTTCATCCAGCCGCGACGGGCCACCTCATAAAGAACCATCGCGGTGGCGACCGAGGCGTTCAGGCTGGGGGTAGCGCCACGGATCGGGATCCGCACCAGCTGATCGCAGTGCTTGCGGGTCAGCATCGAGAGACCATCCCCTTCTGAGCCAGTCACCACCACCAGGGGACCGTCCAGGTCAGCCTCACTCAGGGCAACACTGCCCTCTCCCGCCAGACCAATCACCCGATAGCCCTCGTTCTTCAGACTGTCGAGGGCGCGGTTCAGGTTGACCACTCGGGCCACGGGCAGGTGCTCCAGGGCTCCAGCAGCCACCTTGGCGACGGAACCGGTCAGACCGGCACTGCGGCGTTGGGGCAACACCAGTCCATGGGCGCCGAGGGCTTCTGCGCTGCGGACGATGGCCCCAAGGTTGTGGGGATCGGTGATGCCGTCGAGGGCCATCAGCAGCGGGGGCTCACCCAGGTCGCGGCAGCCATCGATCAGGGTGCCCAGATCCAGGGTGTCGGCGGCCGCAGCCTGCATGACGATGCCCTGGTGCACCGCCCCATTGGTCAGCTGGCCGAGACGCGACCAGGTGACCTCCTCCACCAGCACGCCGCCGGACTTGGCTTCCCGCAGCAACTGAAGGAAACGGGGCTGAAAACGCATTTCCGGGGTGCACCAGATGCGGTGCACGGGACGGCCGCTCTCCAGGGCCGCCTGGGCCGCATGGCGCCCCCAGATCAAATCATCGGCGGGATAGGCGTTGAACCGTTCGGCCTCACCAACGGGAACCTCGACGGCGATGGGCTTGGCCTGGTCGCGATCACGGGAGAACGGCTTGCGCCCGCCACCCTGCTCGTCGCGACGAGCGCCAAAACGCCCCTTGCCGCCAGGGCGGTAACCGTCCCGGCCGGACTCTTGAGCCTCGTCGCGGAAGCGATCAGAGGAGCGTCCCTTCAAAAACGGGCGGCCCTGGGGTCGCGGGCCGCGGCGCTCGGGCCGACTGGAGGCCTCACCCCGGCTATCGGGGCGGCCCTCCGAACGGGAGAAGCGCTCACGTCTCTCGCCACCTCCACCGCGCTGCTCTCCGTCGGGACGCCATTCACCGCGGGGAGAAAACGGACGGGACGAGCCGCCACGGAAGCCAGATCGGTCGCCAGGACGACCTCCAGGACGGCCACCGGAGCGGTATCCCGGACGTCCACCGCCGGCCTCGTCCCCGCCAAAGCGGTTGCCACCCCGATCCGATCCGAAACGCTCGCCGCCAAAACGGTCGCCGCGACGCTCGCCACCGGATCGATCATCGGCAAACCGTCCGCCGCCGCGGGGTGGCTTCCCTCCGCCTGGGCCCGAGCGCTGGTCCTTACGACGATCAAAACGGGGGCTCATGGTTGTCAGGCAAAGGGGTTATCGGTCGGCGTCCTCGAGTTCTGCCAGCAGCTGTGCAAGGCGGCTGGGGTTCTGCAGAAAGAGCCAGCCCACCATTGTCTCAAATCCCGTGGCCTTGCCATAGACACCAGCCTCTCCCTTGCGGGGCCCACGACCCGCTTTATTGCGTCCACGCCGCACCCACTCCAGTTCGGCCTCCTGGAGCAATCCCTTCTCCTGCAGGCGATCGAGGGCCTCCGCCTGGGCATCTGCGCGGACATCCGCCACAACGGCTCGATGCAAATCGGAACTGCGTCCCGGCTGGCGGCAGCGGCGCATGCGCTGGTGCAACTCCCAGACCGCATCCCCTAGCCAGGCCAGCTGAAGCGGACCCAACTCCCCGGGCCATCCCGGTGCTTGGAGTTGGGTCAGCCAGGCTGCCGAATTAGGCGGCGATGGCTCCGAGGGCGGTGTTGAGGTCTGGCTGGAGATGGAGAAACTCCTCAAGCCTTACCAGTTTCACCGTCTGGACGACCCTGGCATTGCCGACCACTAAGAACTGGATCTTCTGGTCGTTGCAGTGTTTAGCGAACTGCACCAGGGCACCGAGACCCGAGGAATCGATGAAATCGATCTTGCTCAGGTCCAGCACCAGCGGCTGCGGGGTGCTGGTGAGGTGGTCGTTGATAAAGGCGAGAAATTGCTTCTCGGAGTAAGCATCCAACTGCCCGGTGAAGCTGAACAGGAGACATCCGTCCTGCTGTTCAAAACCACCGCGTAGAGAGACGGTCAATCGCTGCAGATCAGTGATGGCTGCTGACCTCTGACGTCACTGGCGATCGCAGTGTAGTGAGGGTTTTCGAAACGGGCACGACCGCAACAAACTGCGATCGATCAGCCCCGTCGCTCGCTCATCAGCGCGGCGAAACGGCCGAAGTGATGGTCGGCATCGTGGGGGCCAGGACTGGCCTCTGGGTGGTACTGCACCCCGAAGATCGGCTTCTGGCGATGGGCAAAGGCCGCCACGGTTCGATCGTTGAGATTCAGATGGGTGACCTCCATCTGATCGGCCGGGAGCGAGTCAGCGTCCAAGGCGAAACCGTGGTTTTGGCTGGTGATTTCCACCACACCGGTGGTCCCGCACGGGTGGTTCAGACCGCGGTGGCCATAGCCAAGCTTGAACGTGCTTCCACCAAGGGCTAGACCCAGGATCTGGTGCCCCAGGCAGATCCCGAACAGGGGCAGTGCCTCCTGCTCAACCAACGACTTCGCCAGGTTGATCCCACTGGTCACAGCCGAGGGGTCGCCAGGGCCGTTGGAGAGGAAAACACCTTCAGGCTGGCGCTCGAGCACCTGCTCCAAGGTGGCGTCGGCCGGCAGCACCGTGACATCGCAGCCATGGGCCACCAACCGTTCGAGGATGGCCCGTTTGATGCCGAAGTCGATCGCCACGACCTTGTACGGGGTCGCGGGATTGTCCTGGAGGCGTTGATCGAAGGCAGCAGGGCAAAGGGATGACCAGGTGTAGGGCTCCCTGGTGGAGACGTCCTTCGCCAGGTTCAAACCAGCCATTGACGGCATCGCCTGGACCCGCTCCAGCAACTGCTGGGGCGTGCTGCCGTCAGTACTGATGGCACCGTTCATGGCACCGCCCTCGCGCAGGTGGCGCACCAGGGAGCGGGTATCAATGCCGGAGATGCCGACCACGCCGTGTTGCTCTAACCAGGCCTCGAGGCTGCCTTCACTGCGCCAGCTGCTCTGGGTGGGAGCCAACTGACGGGCGATCACACCGCGAACATGGGGGACATCGGCCTCTTGATCACTGCCGTTGACCCCGGTATTGCCCAGTTCGGGATAGGTGAAGGTGACCAACTGCCCGGAATAGCTGGGGTCGGTCATGACCTCCTGGTAACCGGTCATACCGGTGTTGAAGACCACTTCACCGAAGGCCGTCGCTCTGGCGCCAAAGGCTTCACCACGCAACACCAGGCCGTCAGCCAACACAAGAAGGGCTGGTTGAGGGGTGGGTGAGCTGCTCATGCCGACATCTTCCCTTAAGGGAGTTCTAAGCCAGGGCCTGACTGAGGCTGCGCAGCCGCGCGTAGGCGGCTCCACTCTCCATGGCGGCCTGCGCCAGAGGCAGGGCTGCCGCAACGGAGTCAGCCAAGCCAGCGGCCCAGATCACCAGGGCCGCGTTCAGGGCCACCACATCCTGTTGCGCCTGGCTCCCCTGGCCCTGGAGCACGGCCTCCAGGATCCGAGCGTTGTCCTCCAGTTCTCCACCGCGGAGGGCCTCCATCGGAGCGAGGCTCAAGCCCAGCGTCTGGGGATCCAAGAGCTGGCGTTCCACCTGTCCGTCCTGGATCAGACGCAACTCACTCGGGCCAGAAAGCGATGCTTCATCGAGCCCGCCATGGCCAAAGACCACGACGGCACGGCGGCAGCCCAAGCGGGCTAAGGCATCGGCCATGGGATCGAGCAACTCCGCTGCTCCGACACCAAGGACCTGATAGTCCGGCCTGAGGGGATTGACCAGGGGACCCAGCAGGTTGAACACCGTTCTCACCCCCAGGGCCCGGCGCAGGGGGGCCAGTCCAACCAAGGCGGGATGCCAGCCCGGAGCAAATAAGAAGGTGACGCCGGCGGCATTGAGTGCCTGAACCACCACGTCGGTTGGAGCTTTGAGGTTCAGTCCAACCGCTTCCAGAACATCGGCAGAGCCGACCTTGCCGCTGGCACTGCGGTTTCCGTGCTTCGCGACCTGGGCCCCACAGGCGGCGGCCACAAAAGCAACGGCCGTCGAGATGTTGAACGTGTTGGCCCCATCCCCACCGGTGCCACAGGTATCCACCAGTTCAAGGTCAGGCCGGGCACAGGGCAGGGGTGCAGCAGCGCGCAGGACCTCAGCCATGGCCGCCAGCTCCTCACCGTTCATCCCCTTGGAGCGAAGGGCCGCGAGGAAGGCGCCCGTTTGAACGGGCTCGAGCTGTTCAGACAGCCAGGCCTCCATCAGATCGCGTGCCTGCGATCCCTGCAACGACTCACCGCGCAGGAGTTGATCGAGAAGGGCCGACCAGGACTGGGGGGCTGTCATCAAAACGCAAGAACGAAATTGGTCTCTAGCAAAAACAAGGCTCAGGGACTGTCCTGATCGGACGTGTCAAAACCAGATCCCACGGCCTGAGGTGCGGCTTCAGCCCCCGGCCGATAGCCGCCAGCCCAGATCGCCCGCGTGCGCTGATGCAGTTGCTCGCGGCTTAAGCCCCACAGACGCAGGGTCTTCTGGAGATCCTCCTGAAGATCCAGGGCCCCGGGAAATCCCTCGTAACGCATCAACAGGCGACCCAGCTCCACCAGATCGGCATCAGCAGGGGCCTCAATGGCCAACAAGCGGTCCACCAGGTCGCGTTCGGTTCCATAAAGAGGATGAGACTGCTGGTTCTCGTCCATCGAGCCGACTGAGGGTGCGCCGGCACAGCATCGCTCAACAACGCTGTTCTGGGGTCGCTGCCTAGGTTGGCGAAACCTTGCCTTGATCCATGGCGGCGATCCGCTTCGGACTGATCCAGCGCTACCTGCGGCCCTATCGGCGCACGGTGCTTCTGGGCGTCGCCGCCCTAGTGGTCGTCAACCTCTTGAGCGTCACGATCCCGCTGATGGTGCGGGGCGTCATCGATGACCTCCAGGACGGCTTCACCTACAGCGACGTGCTGCGGCAGGCGGGAATCATCGTCGTGCTGGCGACCCTCATGGGGGGCGTCCGGCTGGTCTCGCGAATGCTGGTCTTCGGAGTGGGCCGGCAGGTGGAGGCCCAGCTGAAGCAGAAGATCTTCGATCACATGCTCCGTCAGGAGCCCGGTTGGGTGCAGAGCACCGGCAGCGGCGAAGTGATCAGCCGAGCCACCAGTGATGTGGAGAACGTGCGGCGCCTGCTGGGCTTTGCGGTGCTCAGCCTCACGAACACCGCCCTCGCCTACGCCCTGACGCTGCCGGCGATGCTCGCCATCGACCCACTGCTCAGCCTGGCGGCGGTGGGGCTCTACCCCTTGATGTTGACCACCGTTCGACTCTTCGGCGGCCGGATGATGCGGCAACAGCGCCGTCAGCAGGAAGCGCTCGGGGAATTGAGCGACCTGATCCAGGAGGACCTCTCCGGCATCAGCGCCATCAAGATCTATGGCCAAGAACGCACCGAGCGGGAGGCCTTCGAGCGGCGCAACAAGCGTTACCGGGATGACGCTCTCCAGTTAGCCCGCACCCGCAGCACGCTCTTCCCTCTCCTGGAGGGCATCTCGTCGGTCAGTTTGCTGTTGCTGCTCGCCCTCGGCAGCGGGCAACTGGAGAGCGGTCGCCTCTCCATCGGGGATTTGGTGGCCTTGATCCTTTATGTCGAGCGACTGGTCTTCCCGACGGCCCTTCTGGGATTCACGCTGAATACCTTCCAGACCGGCCAGGTGAGCCTGGAGCGCGTCGAAGAGCTGCTGCGCCGGACGCCGCGCATCCAATCCCCTGAGGCACCAAAGCCAGTTCCCCAACGGACGGGCAGCCAAGCCGCTGGGATCGAAGCCCGAGGCCTCACCCTGCGTTACCCCGACGCGGAGCGCAACACCCTTGAGGACGTCAGCTTCCGCCTTGCCCCAGGGGAGCTCGTGGCCGTTGTCGGACCCGTGGGATGCGGCAAAACCACCTTGGCCAGGGCCCTGGGCCGGATGGTGGACGTGCCTGAAGGGCAGTTGTACCTCGATGGGACTGACATCACAGCCCTCGACCTCGAGCAGCTCCGCCAACAGGTCGCCCTGGTCCCCCAGGAGGGCTACCTCTTCACTGCGAGCCTCGCCGACAACCTCCGCTATGGAGAACCAGACGCGGATCAAGCGCGGATCGAGCAGGCAGCGGAGCAGGCGCGACTGGCCGCTGATGTGCGGGGCTTCCCCGATCGCTACGAAACCCTCGTAGGGGAGCGCGGCATCACCCTGAGTGGCGGACAGCGCCAACGCACAGCCCTGGGTCGTGCCCTGCTGGTTCAAGCCCCGCTCTTGGTGCTCGATGACGCCCTGGCCAGCGTGGACAACAACACGGCCGCCGACATCCTGAGCTCGATTCGCGCCCAGCGGGACCGAACGATCTTGATGATCAGCCACCAACTCTCAGCGGCAGCGGCCTGTGATCGAATCCTTGTCCTGGACGAGGGGCGCCTGGTGCAGCAGGGACACCACAACGCGCTCCTCGAGGAAGCCGGCACCTACCGCAGGCTCTGGGAGCGGGAACAGGCGGAGGAACAACTCACGCGCGTGGCTTGAAGGACAGCATCGTTCTTGCAACATCCCAGGACAAGCCCGCTTGAGCTCGCTTAGCTGGAGGGACGCCTCCGCTGAGCGCCCCCATGCTCACCAGCTCTGCCTACCGCCTGCGCTGCACCCTGACCTTTGGCGATATCTACGGCCAGATCCTGATTTGGATGCTGGTCATCTTTGTCAGCCTGGCGGCCGGACTCGCGCTGATGGGCGCTAGCAAACCGATCGTGGCCCTGGTGGGCGTTGGGCTGATCCTGGTGCTGTCCCTGCCGTTTTTGCTCTTCACCTTCACCACAACCCTGCTGAATCACATCGCCCTGGAATCGACTTCGAGCGAGGGTTGAACTTCCTAGGCTCTGGCCAGCAAAGGCTGTTGTGGTGTTCGGACTGTTTCAGGGCATGGGTGGATCAAAGACAAACCTGATTGCACCAGAAGCGGCCCTACCAGGACGCCCCGATCCGATCGCGACGGCGGATCGCCACGTGGTCCTGGGTACAGCGCTGAAGGCTCCGTTGAGCACCAGTCAGCAGGAAGCCCTGTTTGGCTGCGGCTGTTTCTGGGGCGCGGAGAAGGGGTTCTGGCGCTTGCCCGGGGTGATCACGACCGCGGTGGGCTACGCCGGTGGCTACACCCCGAACCCGACCTATGAGGAGGTCTGCTCCGGCCGAACCGGTCACACCGAAGTCGTACGTGTGGTTTGGGATGTCAACGCCATTGATTTCAGTGATCTCCTGAAGCTCTTCTGGGAATGCCACAACCCAACCCAGGGGATGGCCCAGGGCAACGACACCGGTACCCAGTACCGCTCATCGATCTACGTCAACGAGCCCAAGCTCCTGGCGGTCGCCAAGGCCTCATCTGATCGCTACCAGCAGCTGCTGAATGGCTCCGGCAAAGGAGCCATCACCACGGAAATTGCCCTGGGCAAACCCTTTTTCTTCGCCGAGGGCTATCACCAGCAGTACCTGGCCCGTCCAGGCAGCCGCCCCTACTGCTCCGCACAACCCCAGGGGGTCTTGCTCGATGAGCAGTGGGAGGGCTGTCACTACAAACTCCCCGCGGCGGTCTGGCAGAACTACGACTGGAGCATCAGCCACTGCGTTCTGCGGGGAGACAACAGCCCAATTCGCCTTTGATGTTCGGACTTGCCTTGCTGATGGCTCAGGCCATGCAGTCCCCCTGGTGGGAGGACTACGCGATCAAGGATCGCTACCTCTGCCATGACAAGGGAATGCTGGTGATCGAGCGCAATCAATCCCAGGCCTCCCTCATCAGCGGTGGATACCGCAGAACCTTTTTTCGGCTGCAAAGCAACGAACCTGGCGTTCGCTACAGCAGTGATGGCATGGAGATGATCCTGCGTGGCGATGAGCTCACGCTGGAGCAACTGCCGATGCGGATGCAGTGCCTACGGGTGGATCAGGTCTGATGAACCCCTTACCGGATCGAACCGTGATCATCGGCATCCTGGCCACCTTGGGGCTGGTCTTTGCACTGGTGTTTTGGTATGTCCGCCTGGCGCCCAGCACCGAGCCACCGATGCTCTGGAAAGAGCAGCCCGCCCTGGAGCGCCCCAAACCGCTTCAGGCGCGCCCGGCTGACCTGATCTAGGCAGACAGCTCTGGCTCTGCCCCCCTTGGGGGAACGCCTGGCTTGCGGAACAATGGCGCCGGCGCTGACGCGGAGCCAAGACCCATTACCGAATCGGCTGAGAACAACGCCCCTCGGCAATTGCACCCCCTTCCCCGCGGATTGGTGGAGCTCTACGGGCTGCTGGCCGTTCTGTTTGTGCTGGTGCCTGAGTGGATGGCCGACGGTGCCCTCTCAAGCCTGAAGCCGGGCGGCGTGGGCAGTGCTCTGCCGCCGACCGCCACCGCCTGGCAGAAGGTGCCTGAATTGCGCCTGGCCTCGATGAATCTGCGGGAATTAAGGGAGCTCGCTCGCGCCCTGCGCCTCTGGGGCTACGCGGGCCTGAACCGCGATCAACTGACCCGGCGAATGCTTCGAAAAATCCGCTCGAAACGCGGCAAAGCGCTGTGATAGCTTCTTTCTCGCCGGGGCGTAGCGCAGCTTGGTAGCGCACCACTTTGGGGTAGTGGGGGTCGTGGGTTCAAATCCCGCCGCTCCGATTTGATCACCGGCAACTTCCGCCAAAACCACCTCCCCCAGAGGTGGTTTTTTTGTGTTTGGTCCAAAAAGCTGAGGCTTTACTCCCTCGAATCGGGCTCCAGTCGCGTGTGAACGTGATACCCCTGCAGCCAACGGTTCACCCTGGGACGCAATCCCGGCGGCACCTCCTCCAGCAGCTGCGACAACTCCAGCGCAGCCAAACGATGGAGTTCGCGCACATCCACATGCCAGAGGGCTTCTGCTTCGCGAATTAAGCGGGCCCAGGTGCGGCTGCGCTGCCAGCGCTGAACCTTGCTCAGGGCGCAGGGCCTAGAGGGATGACCGCGAGCATGCACAGACATGGAACTGACCAGAGCTCACCCACCACGATGGAGAGAAGGCTCAGCTGCTCCTTGAAATGAGTGGATCCGCTTCCTCTTGTTGAAGCAAATCAGGCGCTGCGCAATTCCGCAGCCTCATCGACCGGAACGACAGGGAAGGGCAATAGGGCCACCTCGCGGTCAGACAGGCGCCGGCTCCAGGCTCCGCTCACCGGTTGATTCCAGCGGAAGCCCGCCTCGCGGGCCTTATGGCGTTCTTCATAGGAGAGACGAGCGCGGTAGAGGCGGCGCGGCTCCATCGCCTGGAGAAGGAGGTCCTCCAAGTCCTCGCAACGCTCAAAGACCTGCGCCAGGTAGATGCAATCGGTGAGGGCCCGATGGGCCGCCCAAACCGGCACGCCATAGGCCAAGGCCAGATCACGTACCGAGGGCGTGGACCGCAGCTGACGCTCCTGGGGCCAGCGAATGTCCTCCATGGAGCAAAGCCAGGGCTTGCTGAGTGCCGGCAGGGAGCCCAGACCAAACCACTGCTGATCGAAGGCGGCGTTATGGGCCAGGAGGACGTCAGCGGCTTCAACCATGGCCTCGAAGCAGGCCAGACCCGCCTGCCATGGCTGAGGGCGTTGCGTCAGGGCCGGGGCGATGCCATTCACCGCTTCAGCGGCATTGCTGGTGCAAGGCATCAAAAACGAAACCTGGCTCAACACCGAGCGATCCGGCACCGAAAAAAGAACCGCACCGACCTCAATGCAGCGATGCTCCGCCGGGGAGAGGCCGGTGGTCTCCGTGTCGAGGATCAACAGCAGCTCGGGGCCACTGGGACCAGAGAGACGCGCGGCAGGCGATGGCTCAGGTGCCTCAGCCCGGTCGGCAACAACAGCCGTCTCCGCAGCAGGCTCCGGCTCATGCTCAGGCACGACTGGCGCCGCGGCGGATCCACTGACCAGGCTGAGCAGATCCACCTGCTCCCAGCCAGCACGGGGCTGTTGTTCGTCCATCTCCGCGTCGCCCCTGGTCATCCCCACCTCTGCAGTCGCCCCATAATCCCAGCCCTGGCCAGCCCCTCCCTAGGGTTTGCGCAGCTCTTGTACCGGCCTTGGCCCAAGCCCTGAAAAGCGGTGATCGCGCTCCCCTGATCGCGCTGCAGGATCAGAACGGCGTGGAGCGCCGCAGCGATCAACTCGCGGGCAAGGCTCTGGTGCTGTTCTTCTATCCCAAGGACGACACCCCTGGCTGCACCATGGAGGCCTGCGCCTTCCGCGATAGCTATGCCGACCTGCAGGCCTTAGGGGCGGAGGTCTGGGGCGTCAGTGGCGACAACGCCAGCAGTCATCAGCGCTTTGCCAGCCGCCACAACCTGCCCTATCCCCTGCTGGTGGATCAAAACAACCAGTTGCGCAAGGCCTTTGGGGTGCCCGGCGTCCTTGGACTGCTGCCGGGCCGCGTGACCTACGTGATCGACGCGAGCGGGGTCGTTCGTCACGTGTTCAACAACCTGCTCGATGGCCCGGCCCATCGCCGTGAAGCCCTGGACTGCCTCAAGCGCCTTCAGGCCGCATGAGCTGGCGCCAGCGCGGAAGCCTCTGGTGCTGGACCCCTCCCCAACCGCGGGGGCTGATCGAGTTCATTGGCGGCAGCTATCTCGCTGCGACGCCGCAGATCAGCTATCGGCGGCTTCTCGAGGCCTTGGCGCGCCGGGGCATGGCCATCCACGCCTGGAGCTATGTCCCCGGCTTTGACCATCAGGCACAGGCCAATGACGCCTGGAGGACCTTCCGCCAGCGCAGGGACCCCGATCAGCCCCCGCCGCTGAGGCTGGGCCACAGCCTGGGCTGCAAGCTGCACCTGTTGGCACCCGATAACGGTCGAGGCTGCAGCGGCCTGGCAGCGATGAGCTTCAACAACTTCTCCGCCGAGCGCAGTGTTCCACTGCTCGCCGAGCTCGGAGGAGCCCTCGGGGTCACGAGCGAGTTCAGCCCATCCCCCGAGGAGACCCTGCGGCTGATCGCCAAAAATTACAGACAAGCCAACAACCTGCTGGTGCGCTTCAAAAGCGACCAACTGGACCAGAGCCCTCGGCTCCTGCAGGTACTTCAAAACCGAAGCCAGGACAGCACCCGCTTGCTCGAGCGCGCCGGGGATCACCTCACCCCAGCCAGCGCAGGGCTACGCCAGAACCTGCTCGGGGGATGGGCCGATGATCCAGCCCGACAGAGGGAACTGGATCAACTGGCCGATCAGCTGCTGCAGTGGTGGACGAGCCCGGATCAGACCCGCAGCTGATCAAGAACGGAGCGATCCTCCAGGGTTGAGGTGTCACCGCTGACCTCCTGACCGGCGGCGAGGGAGCGCAGGATCCGGCGCATGATCTTGCCGCTGCGGGTCTTCGGTAGGGCGTCGCTGAACTTGATCACATCCGGGCGGGCAATCGGACCGATCTCCTTGCCCACATGGCTGCGCAGTTCGGCCACCAAGGCGTCATCACCACTGCGGCCGGCCTCAAGGGTCACAAACGCAACGATGCCCTCACCCTTGAGGTCATCCGGGCGACCCACCACAGCGGATTCCGCCACGGCGGGATGACTGACCAGAGCACTTTCAATTTCCATCGTCCCCAGACGGTGGCCACTGACGTTGATCACGTCGTCGACCCGGCCCATCACCCAGAAGTAACCGTCGGCATCGCGGCGGGCGCCGTCTCCGGCGAAGTAGATGTGGGAGCCATCGGCCGGGCGAATCTCCTCCCAGTAGCTCTTACGGAAACGGTCGGGATCGCCGTGGACCGTGCGCATCATTCCCGGCCAGGGACGACGCACCGCGAGGTAGCCACCTTGATCCGCTCCTTGGGAGTTGCCGTCGTGGTCGACGATGTCGGCTTGGATGCCGGGGAGTGGAAGGGTCGCCGAGCCTGGCTTGGTCGGCGTCGCCCCAGGAAGGGGGCTGATCATCACCCCACCGGTCTCCGTCTGCCACCAGGTGTCGACGATCGGGCAGCGACCACCGCCGATCACATCGCGATACCAGATCCAGGCCTCTGGATTGATCGGCTCCCCCACGGTGCCGAGGATCCGCAGGGAGCTCATGTCGTACTGATCCGGCACCTCCCGGCCGCTCTTCATGAAGGCGCGGATCGCCGTGGGCGCCGTGTAGAAGATGGTGCAACGGTGTTTCTGGATCAGCTCCCAGAAGGCCCCGGGGTTGCTGGGGCGAGGAGCCCCTTCGTACATCACCGTCGTCGCGCCATTGGAGAGAGGGCCGTAGACGATGTAGCTGTGGCCGGTGATCCAGCCCACATCCGCTGTACACCAGTGGACGTCGTCTTCGCGGATGTCGAAGATCCACTGGAAGGTCAGGTGAGCCCAGAGGTTGTAGCCAGCCGTGGTGTGAACCACCCCCTTGGGCTTACCGGTGGAACCGGAGGTGTAGAGGACGAAGAGGCGGTCCTCGCTCTCCATCGGCTCCGCCGCACAATCGCTGCTCTGACCATCCACGAGCTCATGCCACCAGTGGTCACGACCGGACTCCATGGCACAGCCCGAATCGATGCGCTGGACGACCAGAACCTTCTCCACACTCGGAGCACCACCCTTTGCCGCAAGCGCTTCATCCACGGCGGGCTTGAGGGGAACCGGCTTGTCCTTGCGGAAGCCCCCATCCGCCGTCACAACGAGCTTGACCTGACCATCGATCAGGCGATCGCGCAGCGCATCGGCGGAGAAACCACCAAAGACCACGGAATGGGGCGCACCAATACGGGCACAGGCCAACATCGCGATGGCGGCCTCCGGAACCATCGGCATGTACAGGGCCACCAAGTCGCCCTTACCAACGCCAAGGGCCTTCAGGGCATTGGCCGCTTTGCAGACTTCCGCGTGCAGTTCGCGGTAGCTGAAGCGCCGCACATCACCCGGTTCCCCCTCCCAGATCAGGGCCGTCTTGTCGGCCCGGGGACCATCGAGATGGCGATCCAGGCAGTTAAACGACAGGTTGGTTTGGCCCCCTTCAAACCAGCGGGCAAAGGGTGGGTTACTCCAGTCGAGGACCGTCTCGAACGGCTTAAACCAATGCAGCTCCCGCCGAGCCGCTTCACCCCAGAACCCATCGGGATCGGCTTCAGCTTGGGCGGCCAGGTCCCGGTAGGCCTGCAAGGAGCCGATCCGAGCGGATGCCGACAGGGCGGCCGGTGGATCAAACACCCGCGCCTCATTGAGCACCGACTCAATCCCGGTCTCAGCCATGGCCCATCGACAACGCAATGGAGCCATTCAAGCGAGGAAAAAGGCTGCTCTGAAGCGCTGTAACGCTGTTGCAGGGTTCAGGATGGGGACATGGCTCATCCCGCCGCCTGCCTGTTTGACCTGGACGGGCTGCTGCTCGACACCGAACCCCTGCATGCGCAGGCCTGGCAGCAGGCGGCCCATCACTTCGGACGCCCCCTGGCCGATCCAGAACTGATGCAACTGCGGGGACGCCGGCGCCTGGATTGCGCTGAGCAGGTGCGTGAGTGGATCCGCGCGAGCCAGCTGCTGGTTCCAAGCGTTGATGAGCTGTTGGCCATTCGCCAGCCCATTGCCGAGGCCCTCTTGATTCAGGCGCCACCTATGGCCGGCGCCCAGGCGCTGATCCGTCGCTGCCTGGAGTTGGGCCTACCGATGGCCCTGGCCACTAGCAGCTCAAAAGAGGCGGTGAACTTGAAAGCCAAGCCCCACCCTTGGCTGGCGGCCATTGAAGAACGGGTCCACGGAGACGACCCTGAGCTCAGACGCGGCAAACCGCATCCAGATGTCTTTCAGCTCGCCGCCCAGCGACTTGGGGTGAATTGCAAGGACAGCTGGGCCTTCGAGGATTCACCGGCAGGGGCCCATGCAGCCCTCGCTGCGGGCTGCCGCGTGTTCGTCGTGCCTGCACCGGATGCAGACCCAGTGCTCTACCCAGCCCAAATCACTGACAGGATCAGCTCCCTCGACCAGGTCTTACCGCTGCTGAACTGAAGCTCAGTACAACCGGCTCAGCACGAATTCCGGCAGTTCAAGCAGTGCCGTACGGCAATCCGACGGGGGCAGGAAGCTCAGGGCCTCGTAGGCCTCATTCGCAAACGTTTCCGCCAGGGTGCGTGAGCGCTGGATGGCCTCGCTGCCGCGGACCAACTCCAGGGCTTGAGCCAGATCCCCGTCTTGGTTGAACTCGCGCTCAATCAAGCCCGCCAAGGCAGGACGTTCCTCCAATGCATAGAGGGCAGGAGCCGTCAGGTAGCCACTGGCTAGGTCACTGGCCGCGGGCTTGCCGAGCTGTTGGTCGCTGCCAGTGAAATCGAGGATGTCATCGACCACTTGGAAGGCCAATCCGAGCTGGCGGCCGAAGCGATAGAGGCAATCGAGTTGGTCCTCCGGCAGACCGCTGAGCACGCCAGCCGCGCGGGCGCTGTTGGCAATCAGGGACGCCGTCTTGCAGTAGCTCTTTTCGAGATAGGTCTCGAAGCTCTGGCCCGTGTCATAGCGGTAAAGCCCTTGCTTCACCTCACCGTCGGCGAGATCCATGATCACGCGCGAGAGCAGCTTGACCACCTCAAGGTTGTCGAGGTTGGCCAGGTGCCAGCTGGCCTGGGCGAAGAGAAAATCGCCAGCAAGAACCGCAACCCGGTGGTTGAAACGGCTGTGGACCGTATCGACGCCCCGTCGGGTGGAGGCTTCATCCACCACATCGTCGTGGACGAGGGAGGCGGTGTGGATCATCTCGGTGATCTCGGCCAGCCGGCGATGGCGGCTCGTGAGCTCACCCTGGGGCGCGAGGGCCCTTGAAATCAGGAGAACGATGCCGGGGCGCAACCGTTTGCCACCGGCGCTGAAGAGGTGTTCCGCAGCGGCCTGAAGAATCGGGTGCCCAGCACCGATCAGACTGCGGAGATCACTCAGCAGAGCCTCGAGATCGGACTCGACGGGCTGTAGCAGCTCTGCAACGGTGGCCATGACCCCCAGCGGTGGGGAGATCCTAGAAGGCGCCTGCCTCCGACCGCTGCCTAAGCGGGGGTCAGACAACGGGTTTGATCGGGTCCGAGCTGCCAGGTCAGTGCCTGACTGGCGCTGCTCACCCCCACCAGACGCGAAAGGGCCCGATTGAAGGCCAAGGGATCGGCCGTTGTGGCGAAGCGCGGCGCCAAGGCCCCGGCTGGATCCGTGGCCAGCAGCCCGGCCTGGCCGAGCACATCGGCGAGATGGCGCGCAACGGCAGGCGCTGGATCCAGCACCGCCATCGCCGGTCCCACCAGGCGGCGAATGGACTCGATCACGAAGGGGTAGTGGGTGCAGCCCAGAACAATCGTGTCGGCACCAGCGTCCAGCATCGGCTGGAGGTAGCCCATCAAGCGGGCATCACAGTCCGGGCCCTCAAGATCCCCCTGCTCGACCAACTCAGCCAGGCCCACACAAACCTGCTCCACCACCTGCACCGCTGTGGCGTAGCGCCCAACGGTGGCGCGATAGAGCTGCCCTTGAAAGGTGGCCGGTGTCGCCATCACCCCCACCACCCCCGAACGGGTGAGCTGGACCGCTGGCTTCACCGCCGGCTCCAGGCCAAGGATGGGCAGCTGGGGAAAGCGCTGCCGCAGGGGCTCCAGTGCCACCGCCGATGCGGTGTTGCAGGCCACCACAATCGCCTTGCAGCCCTGGGCGACGAGATAGTCCGCAATTCCCAGGCTGTTGGCCTGAATCTCGTCAGCGGAGCGATGGCCGTAGGGGACATTCGCCTGATCGGCGACATAAAGAAGCGACTCCGACGGCAAGGCGTGAACCACCTGCCGCCAGATGCTTAAACCACCAACGCCGGAATCAAAGAGACCGATGGGGGCCCCGCTCATGGATAAGCCACGAGGTAGTTGAGGATGCCCATAGCGATAGCAACGGCCAGGCGCCGCCGGAAACTCGGATCGGCCAAGCGCGGAGCATCCAGCTGCCCGGTCACAAAGCCCATTTCGACAAGGGCCGCGGGCATCACCGTGCGGCGAATCACAAAGAAGCGGCCGGAGCGGGCACCACGATCCGGGGTTCCAGGCGAAGCCGCCAGCATTTGGTTC
The DNA here is from genome assembly GCF_017855895.1 of Vulcanococcus sp. CPBay_Sum15L08_68. Lineage (NCBI taxonomy): Bacteria > Bacillati > Cyanobacteriota > Cyanophyceae > Synechococcales > Synechococcaceae > Vulcanococcus > Vulcanococcus sp. CPBay_Sum15L08_68. The sequence continues at coordinate 80,092 of NZ_JAFMFX010000001.1, forward strand.
TGCAGCGATTGAGCCAGGCTCAAAGAGCGGCCACCTTGGAAATAGAAGGTCTCAACGCCATTGACGTCCGGCCGGTCCATGCGCAGAGCGTTGGCGTGAATGCTCACAAAAACATCGGCTCGGTTGTTGTTCGCCAAAGCCACCCGGGGGGGCAGATCCACATCCACTTCCGAGGAGCGGGTGAGCAGGACTCGAACGCCTTTGGCCTGAAGGATCTGAGCCACCTGGAGGCTCACATCCAGAACGACATCGGTCTCCCGCAGATTGTTGATCCCAATCGCCCCAGGGTCCGGTCCGCCGTGGCCTGGATCGAGCACCACGGTGTAGCGCCCTTGGGGAACCGAGGGGAGATCCCCCAGCTTGGGAATCGGACCGCGCGGAAGCTGCAAGGAGGGAGGGGGAAGCGCCCGCCAACTGGGGCCCTGGGGCCGTTCAAGGCTGCCCTCTCCAATGGCCCGAAGCCCGCGGACGCTGGGGCCAAAGTCCATCGACCAGCGATCGACATCGGTGCCGACCAACTTGATCTGGCGGGGATCGAGACGTGTGCCCGGCTGGAACTCAATGACCAGACGGGTGGCGTTATCGGTGGGTCGGCCAATCCGAACCTCCCGAATCGCGCCATTGCCAACCAGGGTTCTGGACCGTTGAGGCGCACCGGGTAGATCCACCCAAATGCGAGGGCCAACAGCGCCATTGCCCTCCTCAAAAAAGGCCTGGAGACGGGTGGCCGGCGGCGTCCGCAGCTCCAGGACACCGTCCCGACTAATCCCCCAGGCCGAGAGGGCACTCCACGCCCTCGCCGGCAGGGCGGAGAGGATCGTGACGCAGGGAAGCAACAGGGCAAACCCAAGACGGGACAACCGCCTGACTTGGTGTTGCAGCGTCAGCAACGACACAACTCTCGCCTTAAAAGAGCGCTGGCTTGCGGTGCTGAAGGCTCGGCATCTGGGCCTGGATCCGCTGGCGATGGCCCACATCGATCGGTGCAACGGCCTGGCCCACCGAGGTCCCGGCATCGGAGAGCACGGTGCCCCAGGGATCGATCACCAGGGCGTGGCCATGGGTTTGGCGACGACCGCCGTGATGGCCCGTTTGTGCCGGTGCGACCACATAGGCAGTGTTTTCAATCGCCCGGGCCTGCAGCAGGACATTCCAGTGATCCTTGCCGGTAAAAGCTGTGAAGGCCGCCGGGATGAAGAGCAGATCGGCACCCTCAGCCGCCAGGTGCCGGTAGAGCTCAGGGAAACGAACGTCGTAGCAAATGGAGAGTCCAACGCGGCACAGGCCAGGAACCTCGACGACAGGCGGCAGCGTGTTGCCGGGCTGAACCGTTGCTGACTCCTGATAGGTATTGCCGTCGGGCAGATCGACGTCAAAGAGGTGGATCTTGTCGTAGGTGGCCAGAATTTGACCGTCCTTGGCCACGAGCTGGGCACGATTGCTGGTCAGACCGGCCCCCGCCGGCACCGGGTAACCACCACCCATCAGGGTCACCTGGTAGCGGCGCGCCATGGTGATGAGGAAGCGCTGCGCTTGCTCTGCAATGAGCGCGGCCTGCTCGAGGCGCTGGCTGTCCTCACCCATGAAGGCGAAGTTCTCCGGCAGGCCAACCAACTCGGCACCGCGGCGAACGGCCAGCTCAATCTGCTCTTCAGCGGCGGCGAAATTGGCGGTGAGATCAGCGCTGCTGTTGAGCTGGATTGCCGACGCCAGAAAGCTTGTCAACGCTGGAGTTTTGCCACCGCGGCCACTGTAAGGGGATCAAGCGGCCTGCAACACCCCTGGGCTGGTTTGGGTGGGAACCATGGTCATCGTGTCGACGGCCGCGCAACAGGCGAAATCGGCGTCATGGTTACCCAGACCGATCAGACGCTGGCCATGGCTTGCGGCCCGCAGGCAGGTTTCGGTGTCATGGCGCCATTGCTGCCAAAGGGCCAGGGCCGCCAGGGCCTCATCGTTGGCGCAGCGCACCCCCACATGGGGCGAGACGGCACACTCCATCGCAGCTGAAATCACGGCACCGGCAGCCAGGCTGTCCTCCAGGGAGTAGTCCCCTTCCCAGCCACTGCCGACGACCCAAACCCGCTCGACCCCATGGTCGATTAAGCGCTTGGCAACCGCCGTGCGGTTGGGCAGACAGGCCGTCACCAAGAGCGGCACGGGCTTCACAGCCTCCAGGGAGCGGGTGCCATTGGTCGTGCTCATGAAGATGCGCTTGCCCCCGACCACCTCAGGGGTCACCGCCAGGGGAGAGTTGCCCAAGTCGTAGCCCTCCACCCGCTGACCACCGCGCTCACCCGCGCGCAGGCAACGCTCAGGGACCCAGGCATCGGCCGCTTGATTCAGGGCCTCAAGCTCGGCGAAGGCCTGAATGGCCTCGGCACCGCTTTGCAGGGCACAGGCAATGGTGGTGGTCGCCCGCAGGACATCAATCACCACGGCCGCGTCGGGGCCGCCCTCAGCCACGGGGCGCAGGCTGGGAACGTTCTCCGAGGTGTGGAAATAGGAGATCTGCACGGCCGCAGTGACTCAAGGGGGTGCGTCACAGTAGGCAGAACCTGTTGAAAAGTTGAGAGCGCCATGGGATCTGCGGCCAACGCCATTGGATCCCAACGTGATCTGAGGGGCTTTTTGGAGCTGCTGGAGGCTCGGGGTCAGTTGCGCCGCATCAGCGCTCCGGTGGACCCGGACCTCGAGCTGGCGGCCATTGCCGATCGGGTGCTGGGCTGCGGCGGTCCCGCCCTGCTGTTCGAGAACGTCAAGGGCTCGAGCATCCCCGTCGCGGTCAATCTGCTGGGGACCCTGGAGCGGGTGCTCTGGTCGATGGGGATGGAGCGACCCGAGGAGCTTGAGGCCCTCGGCGAGCGCCTGGCCCTGCTGCAACAGCCCAAGCCCCCCAAGGGACCGCGGGAAGCCCTGCGCTTTGGTTCGGTCCTGCTGGATGTCCTGAAGGCGAAACCCGACCTCGACCTGCTCCCCCCCTGCCGGCAGGAGGTGTTTCAGGGCGAGGCCGTCAACCTCGATCGCCTGCCCCTGCTGCGTCCCTGGCCCGGTGATGCCGGCCGGATCATCACCCTCGGCCTGGTCATCACCAAGGACCCTGAGACCGGCACCCCCAACGTCGGTGTCTACCGGCTGCAACAGCAGTCGATCAACACGATGACCGTGCACTGGCTGAGCGTCCGTGGCGGCGCCCGCCACCTGCGCAAGGCCGCTGCCCTGGGCAAACCCCTGGAGATCGCCATCGCGATTGGCGTTCATCCGCTGCTGGTGATGGCCGCTGCGACCCCGATCCCGGTTCAACTCAGTGAGTGGCTCTTCGCGGGTCTCTACGCCGGTGAGGGGGTTCGCCTGGCGAAGTGCAAAACCCTGGATCTGGAGGTGCCCAGCCACAGCGAAATCGTTCTGGAGGGAACGATCACCCCAGGGGAGGAGCTGGCCGATGGCCCCTTTGGCGATCACATGGGCTTCTACGGAGGCGTTGAACCCTCACCGCTGGTGCGCATTCAGTGCGTCACCCAACGGCGCAATCCCACGTACTTCACGACCTTCAGCGGACGGCCCCCCAAAGAAGACGCGATGCTCGCCATCGCCCTGAACCGGATCTACACGCCGATCCTGCGCCAGCAAATTCCGGAGATCGTTGATTTCTTCCTGCCCATGGAAGGGCTCAGCTACAAGCTGGCCGTGATCGCCATCGACAAGGCCTACCCGGGGCAGGCCAAGCGGGCCGCCATGGCCTTCTGGAGCGCCCTGCCCCAATTCACCTACACCAAGTTCGTCGTCGTCGTCGATAAGTCGATCAACATTCGCGATCCAAGGCAGGTGATCTGGGCGATCAGTGCCCTGGTGGATCCACAGCGCGATCTCTTCGTCCTGGAGAACACCCCTTTCGACACGCTTGACTTCGCCAGCGAACAGCTGGGACTGGGGGGACGGCTGGCGATCGACGCCACCACCAAAGTGGGCCCCGAGCGCAACCACCCCTGGGGCGAGCCACTGCAACGGCCCGCCGAACTCGAGCGCCGCGTGGATCAACGCTGGGAGGAATTGGGCCTGGGCGACGTCGGTCAACAGGAACCCGACCCTGCGCTGTTTGGCTATGTGCTCGAGCAGGTTCTCGAGCGGCTGCAACGGCCGGCCTGAACGATGTTGCGGCGCAGCGCTCTGCAGGCACTCCAGGCGTTACTGCACCTCGCCATGGTCAACCCCCAGTGGTGTTCCGTTAGCGAGATTGCCGAGGCCCAGGGACTACCCGCCCCGATGCTCGAGCAGTTGCTCCTGCAGCTGCGGCGCGCAGCACTCGTCGAGGCCAAGCGAGGTCGCCAGGGGGGCTACCGCCTCAGCCGCCCCGCCGAGGCCATTCCCGTGGGAGAGGTCCTCAAGGCCGTCGGTGCCCCCCTGGTGCTCGACGCCCCCGGGGACAGCAGCCGCGCCGAGCAGGACGTGCTCAAGAGCATGGGCCGTCGGCTGCAATCCGCCCTGGATCGCGAGCTCAAGCAGCTCACCCTTCAAGAACTCCTGTTTGACCTTCAGAGCTGGCAGGAATGCCTAAGCAACGAGGGCGGCCTGATGCTGGGTTAAGCCAGGGCGTCCCGCTGGAGATAAACGCGGATCAGCTTTTCATCCATCAGCCCGGAGCGAGCGACGGGGGCTTCGTTGCAGCGCTCAAACAGCCCCAGCAAGGTGGAGGCCTCAAAGGGGTGCCCCATCGCGCTGGCGATCGCCGCCACCTCATCGGCGGTGCAGACCTCATTGAGTCGCGCCCGCAGCTCAGCGTCGCCCTGAATCAGAGCGAGGAAGCCAAAGACTGCCTGAAGTTGCTCGGCCATGGACCCTTGATCGGGGGTGTGCTCAGTTTGGCGAGTTGAGCCTGTTTTCGATCAGTTCCTACGCTCGCTGAAACCAAGTCCTCCTCCATGTCCCTCGCCCTGGGCACCAGCAACGGCCGCAGCCTGAAGGGCCACGTTCGGGTCCCAGGCGACAAGTCGATCTCCCACCGCGCCCTGCTCTTTGGCGCGATCGCCGAGGGCACAACACGGATTGAAGGACTGCTTCCCGCGGAGGATCCCCTGAGCACCGCCGCCTGCCTGCGGGCGATGGGTGTTCAAGTCTCAGCGATTGAAGCCGGCAAAACCGTGGTCGTCGAAGGTGTCGGCCTCGACGGCTTCCAAGAACCCGAGAGCGTGCTGGATTGCGGCAACTCGGGTACCACCATGCGCCTGATGCTGGGTCTGCTGGCGGGCCGCAGCGGTCGCCATTTCGTTGTGACCGGTGATGACTCCCTGCGGCGCCGCCCGATGAAGCGGGTGGGTGGTCCCCTCTCCGAGATGGGAGCCACGATCCATGGGCGCGCAGGCGGAAACCTCGCCCCCCTGGCGATCGAAGGCCGTCAATTGAAAGGGGCCACGATTCGCACCCCGGTGGCCTCCGCCCAGGTCAAAAGCGCGATCCTTCTGGCGGCGCTCACCGCGGACGGACCGACGACGGTGATCGAGCCAGTCCAGAGCCGGGACCACAGCGAGAGGATGCTGCGCGCCTTCGGCGCCGACCTCAGCGTTGGAGGTCCAGGCCAAACCGAAGTGACCGTGGTGCCGGGCTCCAGCCTCAAAGGGCAGGACGTGGTTGTGCCTGGTGACATCAGCTCCGCCGCCTTCTGGTTGGTTGCTGGAGCGATCACCCCCGGGGCGGACCTGACGATCGAAAACGTCGGCCTCAACCCCAGCCGCACCGGCATTCTTGATGTTCTCGAGCAGATGGGAGCCCGCATCGAGGTGCTCAATGCCCGGGACGTCGCAGGCGAGCCCGTGGGTGATCTGCGGGTCGTCCATGGCCCCCTGAAGGGCTTCAGCATTGGCGCCGATCTGATCCCCCGGCTGGTGGATGAGATCCCTGTTCTTGCCGTGGCCGCCTGCTGCGCCGAAGGTCCCAGCCGGGTCACGGGGGCCGAGGAGTTGAGGGTCAAGGAAACCGATCGTCTGGCGGTCATGGCCCGTCAACTCGGAGCCATGGGCGCCCAGATCGAGGAGTTCCCCGACGGGATGACCATCCAGGGCGGCGTGACGCTGCACGGCGCCGAAGTCGATAGCGAAACCGATCACCGGGTCGCCATGAGCCTGGCCGTCGCCGCCCAGATCGCCTCGGGCATGACCACGATCGCGCGACCGGAAGCGGCCGCCGTCTCCTACCCGGGCTTCTGGGATGACCTCGAACGGCTTCAAGCTTGAGGTCCGCAGCACCGGCGACGGCAGCTTCAGCCTGTTCAGCCCGGAGTTCGGCGAAGCCTTCCACAGCAGCCGCGGCGCCCTAACGGAAGCACGCGAGAAATTCGTCGAACCCGCAGGGCTGGAGCGCCTGGGGCGGGGCAGCAGCCTTCGGGTCCTGGATGTCTGCGTCGGCACCGGCTGCAACACCGCTGCGCTGATTGAGGCCTGCGCCAGCCGAGGGCTGGAACTGCACTGGTGGGGACTCGAGCTCGACCGCGAACCCTTGGCCCAAGCCCTGGCGAGCCCTGCCTTTCGCGCGCAGTGGCAACCCGGCACGGTGGCGCGGCTTCAGGAGCTCTGCAGCAGCCCAGGCATGCTCTGGGGAGACGCCAGGCTGGCGGTCCAGCCGCTGGTCGAAGAGCAGAAGGGGCAGTTCGATCTGTTGCTGTTGGATGCGTTCTCGCCCAGTCGCTGCCCCCAGCTCTGGAGCGTTGAATTTCTCGGTGCCCTGGGTTCCCTGCTCAAGCCCGAGGGCCGGTTGCTGACCTATTGCAGTGCGGCGGCCGTACGTCAGGCCCTGCGCCTGGCCGGCCTCGAGGTCGCGGCGATCGAGGCACCCTGCGGACTGCAGCAGCACAAACAGGATTGGAGCGGCGGCACCGCGGCCAGCCCCTCCCCCCTGACACCCGGCCCAAGACTTCGGTCGCTCACACCGATGGAGATGGAGCATCTGGGCACGAACGCCGCCGAGCCCTACCGCGACCCCGGCTTCTGCCTGGACCGCAAAACGATTCTTCAACAGCGGCAACAGGCGCAGGCCAAGGCCATGCGCGAGGGGAACGTGGAAGGCACGAGTGCCTGGCGCCGGCGCTGGGGACTTGCGGGCAACCACCAGTAGATTCCCGCTCAGCTACCCGCCCCTGCCGATGCTCGCCGTTGCCGTGTTGGCCGCCGGAAAGGGCACCCGCATGAAAAGCGACCTGCCCAAGGTGCTGCAGCCACTGGCGGGAGCAACCCTGGTGGAGCGCGTGCTCGGCAGCTGCCGCGCCCTGGACCCCCAGCGCCAGATCCTGATCGTCGGACACCAGGCCGAGCGCGTCGAGCAGTCCCTGAGCCAGCACGGGGGGTTGGAATTTGTGCTGCAGCAGCCCCAGAACGGCACCGGCCATGCGGTCCAGCAATTGCTGGCGCCCCTGGCGGACTTTGAGGGTGAGCTTCTGGTCCTCAATGGGGACGTACCGCTGCTGCGGGAGGAGACGATCACGGCACTGCTCGAGCGCCACCGCACCTCCCAGGCGGCCGTGACCCTGTTGACCGCGAGGCTGGATGACCCAACCGGCTACGGGCGCGTCTTCGCCGATGCCAGTGGCCATGTCTCCGCCATCGTCGAACACCGCGATTGCAGCGAGGAGCAGCGAGCCAACAACCTCACCAACGCCGGGATCTACTGCTTCAACTGGAGCAAGCTCGCTGCGGTCCTCCCCCAACTGAGCACCGATAACGACCAAGGGGAGCTGTATCTCACGGACACCGTGGCGATGCTCAGCCCCGCCATGCACGTGGAGGTGGCCGATGCCGATGAGATCAATGGCATCAATGACCGCTACCAACTGGCGCAATGCGAAGCGGTGATTCAGCAGCGCCTGCGTCGCCACTGGATGGCCGAGGGCGTGACCTTTGTCGATCCCGAGAGCTGCACCCTCAGCGATGGAACCCGTTTCGGCCGGGATGTCGTCGTGGAACCGCAATGCCATTTCCGCGGAAACACCAACGTGGGCCGTGGCTGCCGCATCGGCCCTGGAAGCTTCCTCGAGAACGCCAGCGTTGGCGAAGAGGTGGAGGTCCTCTACTCCGTCGTGCGTGATGCGGTCGTCGCTGATGGCTGCACGATTGGCCCCTACGCCCAGCTCCGGCCTGGGACCGAACTGGCCCGGGACTGCCGGATCGGCAACTTCGTCGAAATCAAGAAGAGCCAAATCGCCGCCGGGAGCAAGGTCAACCACCTCAGCTACATCGGCGATGCGCAGCTCGGTGAACAGGTGAACGTTGGCGCGGGCACCATCACCGCCAACTACGACGGGGTCAACAAACACCGGACCGTGATTGGTGCTGGCAGCAAAACCGGAGCCAACTCCGTGCTGGTCGCGCCGATCACCCTGGGGGCCAACGTGACGGTGGGAGCCGGATCGACCTTGACCAAGGATGTCCCCGCAGGTGCCTTGGCCCTCGGCCGCGCCAAGCAACTGATCAAGGAGAACTGGTCCTAGGC
>NZ_JAFMFX010000018.1:0-34514 GCF_017855895.1 Vulcanococcus sp. CPBay_Sum15L08_68
ATCGAGGACGTCGAACCATCCCCGCTGCGGCGCGCGCCCTACAGCGATCGTCATGAGAGCGGCTTCATGAAGCGTTACACGCGCACTGTACGGGTAACGCGCGGCTGGCGGCGAGCCCTGGGGCAATTTCCAGCGCGACCAAGGAGCGAATGAGTAGATGTACTCAGGCCAACAGCAGCCGGTGCGCCGGTTCGCCAGAGTGGGGCCTGCTTGAAACCCTGCTCCTGTGTTTGTAATTGAGCTCTCGTTGAAGCTGAGCCCGATGCCCGTCGCGGTCCAGCGCAAGGAGCAAAGCGCCGCGCAGGATCTCTACAACCAGATCAAACAGGCCATGGAGTCCGGCCAGCCCCGCCTGCTGGAGCTGACCTGCGAAAAAGAAGAGAGCAAGCGCATCAGCCTGCTGACCAGTGAGGTCGTGGCCGTTCAGACCTACGAAAAATCCAGCCTCGGTGGCGGCAGCAAGCGCCCTGGCTTCAGCTTCGATGGCTGAGGCAGGCGGAGGGCAGCCCGCTCTCCTGGCCGATCGCCTGGGTTTCACCTGGCCGACCGGCCATCGCGCCCTCAACCACTGCAGCTTCTCCATTCCTCGCCCGGGCCTCTGGATGCTGGTGGGCGGCAATGGCTGCGGCAAAAGCACGCTGCTGCGCTTGATCGCCGGCCTGCTGGAGCCAAGCGAGGGCCAACTGCAGCGCCCCCTCAAGCCGGCCTTGGTGTTCCAAAACCCCGATCACCAGCTGCTGCTGCCCAGCTGCGGCAGCGACATCGAGCTCTCGCTCCCCAGCCATCTGCCGAGCAGCGAACGGCTGGAGCGCGTCACCCATGCCCTCCAGCAGGTGGGCCTTGGGGGCTTTCGCCAACGCCCCATCCACAGCCTCAGTGGCGGTCAAAAGCAACGCCTGGCGATCGCCGGAGCGCTGGCGAGCGATGCCCAGCTGCTGCTGCTCGACGAGCCCACCGCCCTACTCGATGAGACCAGCCAACAGGAAGTCATCAACCTGATCCATCAGCTCTGCCACCGCGCCGAGCAACCCATCACCGCCCTCTGGATCACCCACCGACTGGAGGAACTGAACTGGTGCGACGGTGCCGCGCTGATGGAACGGGGCAGCATCGGCCCCTGGCAAGCCGGCACAACCCTCCAGACCCAGCTCAGGCCCCTTGCGACGAGGAAGGGCTGAAAGGTATGTTCTTCGGGTCCCGACAGGGATCATTCCTCGGTAGCTCAGCGGTAGAGCGGTCGACTGTTAATCGATTGGTCGCAGGTTCGAATCCCGCCCGGGGAGTTTCTCAAAGCCCCAGCCCCATGGCTGGGGCTTTTTGCTGGCCATTGATCTCAAGCCAGCAATCGCTTCACAACAAACGACCCGGAATCGCAACCCGAAAGACGAAAGAAAAGCTGAAGATTCAGACCCGAGCGATCAGAGGCGATTCGCCCAGATCCGTCTCCAGCACTGAAGCCAGCTGGCCGAGAGGCCAAAGCCAAGGCGAAGCAATGTTGTGCAGAAGCACAAAAAGCCGCGGAGAATACCGACGGTGAACTTCGGCCCTTCACTGCAACCGCGACCCCGTTTACCGAGGAGCCAGTCATGAAGCCCTGCATCCTGCTGATCGAAGACGACGGCGACATGCGCGAGCTTGTGGCCGGACACCTGGAGCACAGCGGCTTCGACGTGCAGCGGGCCGAGGACGGCATCAAAGGCCAAGCACTGGCCCTGCAGTACACCCCCGATCTGGTCCTGCTGGATCTGATGCTGCCCAAGGTCGACGGGCTGACCCTCTGCCAGCGACTCCGGCGCGATGAGCGCACCTCCCGCATCCCGGTGCTGATGCTCACCGCCCTAGGGAGCACCAAAGACAAGGTCAGCGGCTTCAACTCCGGTGCAGACGACTACCTCGCGAAGCCGTTTGACCTCGAAGAGCTCCTGGTGCGGATCAAAGCGCTCCTGCGCCGCTCCGATCGCGCGCCGCTCTCGACCAAGCACAACGAAATCCTCAACTACGGCTGCCTGACACTCGTCCCCGAGCGCTTTGAGGCGATCTGGTTTGACGAGCCCGTGCGGCTGACGCACCTGGAGTTCGAACTGCTCCACTGCCTGCTGCAGCGCCATGGCCAGACCGTGGCCCCCTCACTGATTCTCAAAGAGGTCTGGGGCTACGAGCCCGACGACGACATCGAAACGATCCGCGTCCACGTGCGTCACCTGCGCACCAAGCTCGAGCCCGATCCCCGCAAACCTCGCTTCATCAAGACCGTCTACGGCGCTGGCTACTGCCTAGAGCTCCCCAGCGGAGACCATCAAGAGGAGCTGGCCCAACTGGTGCAGCAGGCCCGCGACAACCGGCGCACCGCCGCTTAAAGCGACAGCAACGCCACCTCCCAGGCCAAGCGCGGTTGCACGTAACTGCGCAGCTGCCCCCTGAGCTGCTCCAGGCGCTTCAGGGGGACTGAATCCTGGCGTTGACGCCAGAGACGCAGCTGCCACCAGTTCAACAACCAGAGCTGCTGCTCCACATCCAGCGCCTCACACAGGTCCCGGGCCAAGGAGAGGGCCACCAGCGGGGTCTGCGCTGCATCGCCGCCTGAAAAAGCGCTGCAACGCTCGGCCAAGCCCTCCGGCAAGGCCTGCCATTGGGCCCGTTGCTCCAGCAGGGCACCGGGGGAGCCGGCCGCGAGTTCCAGCAGCTCCGGCGGGTCACCGGCCTGGGCCATTCCCCCGTGGCCATGGCGCTGCAGCACCGCCTCCAGCAATTGGGGTTCAAGCCGCGCGAAGGCGATCGACTGGCAGCGGGAGCGAATCGTGCTGAGCAGCCGATCCGGAGAGGCCGTCAGCAGGATCAACATCCCGTCGCCGGGCTCCTCCAGGGTCTTCAGCAGGGCATTGGCCGCGCCCTCGGCCATCGCCTCCACGGTCTCCATCACCACCAGGCAGCGGGGGGACTCCACCGGCCGGCGGGCCAAAAACTGCGACACGGCCCGGACCTGCTCCAGGCGCAACTGGGGGGGCGCCTTGCGGCTCACGCCGGCGGCCTCCGCCTGGGATGCCGGCACCAGCTGACCCTTGTCGGAGTAGGTGGGCTCCACCCACAGCAAATCGGGATGGTTGCCGTCCTGCAGCCGACGCCTCACCGAGGGGGAGCCATCCAGCCCAGCAATCACTCCCTCCAGGAAGCGCAATGCCGCCAGACGACGACCCACTCCGTCGGGACCGCAAAAGAGATAGGCCGGAGCCAGGCGCTGGTGCTGCAGTCCCGCAGTCAGTAGGGCCACCGCCTGGGGCTGCCCCAGCAGATCCTCAAACAGCTCAGCCATCGCTGGCGCAGGCGGCGTGGATGGCGGCCTGCAGGGCTGCGCTGACCGCCTCTGGCGATTGGCTGGCCTCAATGCGGCACCAACCGTATTGCTGGGCCAAGGCCGTGAAACCAGCACAGACCCGGGCCAGGAAGGCCTCGCCGCTGGCTTCGATGCGATCGGCCGGGCGATGGCCTCGGCGGCGCAGGGACTCCGCCAAGGGGATCTCCAGAAGGACCGTGAGATCGGGTTCCAGCCCGGCGGTCGCGATTCCAGCCAGCTGCTCAATCAACGCCAAGGAGAGGCCGCGGCCGTAGCCCTGATAGGCCGCCGTCGACCCCACAAAGCGATCGCTCAGCACCCAGTGGCCGGCCTCCAGGGCCGGAGCGATGCGCTGCTGAACGTGCTGGGCGCGATCGGCCGCGTACAGGAGCAACTCCGCCGTGGACTCGGGGGCGGCGTCCCCAGGCGGATGCAGCAGCAGTTGGCGCAGGGCCTGGCCCAAGGCCGTGCCACCTGGCTCCCGGGTCACCAGCAACTGCGCCCCCTCGGGCATCAAGCCGCTGCTGGGCAACCACTGCTTCAGGGCTTCGATCTGGGTGGTCTTGCCACAGCCGTCGATGCCCTCCAGGACCAGAAAACGACCCCGCCTAGTCATGGCGCCCCAACAACAGTGCGTTCACGACAACAGTGATTGAGCTCATCGCCATCAACAGAGCTGCCAGCGGGGGTGACAGCACGACGCCAAAGCCTGGCAGGAGCACCCCGGCGGCGATGGGCAACACCACCAGGTTGTAGCCAAAGGCCCAAATCAGGTTCTGCCGCACCTTGGCCATGGTCTGACGCGCGAGCCGCAGCGCCATCGGGATGGCCTCCAGGCGTTCGCCGAGCACCACCAAATCAGCGGTATCGATGGCGATCTGGGTTCCCGTTCCAACGGCAATACCCAGGTCCGCCGCGGCCAAGGCCGGTGCGTCATTGATGCCATCGCCCACCATCCCCACCGGTCCGCTCGAGGCCCCGCGCGCCTGATCGATCCGCTCCAGCTTCTGCTGCGGCAGCAGTTCCCAGGCCAACTCCTCTTGCGGCAAGCCCAACTGGCTGGCCAGGTGCCGCACAGGCGCCTGGCGGTCGCCGCTCAACAACCCCAACCGCAGTCCCATGGAGCGCAGCTGGGCCAGGGCCTCTGGAGCATCCCCACGCGGCTGATCATCAATGGCGATCAGGCCCTGCAACTGGCTCGTGGCAACAGCCACAACCGTCGCGCCCTGCTCTTCCTGCGCGCTCCACCACAGCCGATGCTCCTCGGCCATCTCCACTCCCTCCTGGAGCAACCAGGCCGGTCGTCCCACCCGAGCCAGGCCATGGCCCGTGACCTGGGCTTGCACGCCATCGCCAGCCAGGGTGCTGGCTTCGCTCACCTCGAGCAGCGCGAGCTCCAGCTGCTGCGCCCGCTGCAGCAGGGCATGGGCCAGAGGGTGACGGGTCTGCGCCTCCAGGCTGGCCGCCAGCTGAATCAGGGTCGATTCGCTGCCGCCAGGGTCAGCCAGCATCACGGCCCGCACCGTGGGGCGACCGACCGTCAGGGTCCCCGTCTTGTCAAAGAAGAGCGTGCCCAGACGGGAGGCCGCCTCGATCACATCGCCACCGCGAAACAGCACCCCGGAACGGGCGGCCCGGCCACTCCCCACGGTGATGGCCGTTGGCGTCGCCAGTCCCAAGGCGCAAGGGCAGGCCACCACCAGGACCGCGATGCTGAGCTGAAGTCCCAGGACAAACGGTGTTTCAGCCGCCAAGCCCAGGCTGCGGTGCCCGCCGTGCTGGTGGAGTGCCGGTGCAGCGCTCAAGACCTGCGGCCAGAGCTGGGCGCCAATCAACCACCAGAACAGGAACGTGCCCAGGGCCAACAGCATCACCACGACGCTGAAGCGCCCCGCCACCCGATCGGTGAGGGTTTGAATCGGCGCCTTGCGGGCCTGAGCGCTTTCCACCAAAGCAATGATTCGCGCCACGGCGCTCTCGCGGCCGGGGCGCAGCACCTCAAGCTCCAGGGTCGCCTGCAGATTCAAGGAACCCGCCGCGAGCTCCTGACCGACACCCGCCAGCAACGGCAGGGGTTCACCGGTCAGGCTGGAGACATCCAAGCTCGACTGGCCCTCGAGCACGCGACTGTCCACCGGGACCCGATCCCCCGGCAGCAGCCGCAGGCGATCCCCCGGGCGCAGGGCGCCGACGCGCACCGGCTCGAGCCGCACCTGAGCGCCACTGCCCAAGACCAGCAGCGCCTGATCCGGTTGCAAACGGGCCAACTCCTGCAGCGCCCGTCCGGTGCGAAAGCGTGCCCGCTCCTCGAGGAAACGCCCCATCAAAACGAAGCCCAGCAGCATCACCGGCTCGTTGAAAAAGCACTGCCAGCCAACCGCCGGCCAGAGCAAGGCCACCAGGCTCGCGAGGTAGGCACTGCCCATCCCCAAGCCCACCAGGGTGTCCATTCCCGGGGCACCGGCCCAGGCCGAACGCCAACCCTGAACCAAGATCGGGCGCCCCGGCAGCAGCAGAGCCGCGGTCGCCACCAGCGCATGCAGGCGAATGTCCGCCAGGGGGGCAAGGGGCAGCTGACCGGCTTCCGCCAGGTGCCCGGAGACCGAGAACACGAGCAGCAGAAGCGCCACCATCAGCTGGCGCCAGCGCTGCCACCAACTGAACTGTTGCTGCCGCTGCGCCAGGCTCAAGGGCCGGTCCTCGTCATCGAGGCTCCGCAACGCGGCGGAGTAGCCCATCGCCGCCAGGGCCTCAATTAAGGGCTGGGCTGGTTCCTGGACGTCGGGGTCCAGTCCCACCCAGGCCGTCCGGTTGAGCAAATTCACGCTGGCCTGCCGCACTCCGGGTTGGGCCAGCAAGCGCTGTTCCACCGCGCGGACACAACCGCCGCACTTCATGCCCTCCACATCCAGCAAGAGCGGCGCCACCGGCTGGGCTGCTGGCTCGAGCTCTGGAGACACGAAGACACAGAGAGGAGCCCCAGGCTAGGGAGTTCTCACGGTTCTCCCCTGATCCGCAGGGCACAAGTCAGGATGGGGCGACGAAGCTCAGGTGCAAGCCGTGCCCCGCTCCCAGCGCAACGACAACTTCATCGACAAGAGCTTCACGGTGATGGCGGACCTGATCCTCAAGGTGCTGCCCACCAACCAACGGGCCAAAGAAGCGTTTGCGTACTACCGCGATGGCATGAGCGCCCAGGCGGACGGTGAATACGCCGAAGCGCTCGACAACTACGCCGAAGCGCTCAAGCTTGAGGAAGACCCCAACGACAAGGCCTTCATCCTCTACAACATGGCCCTGGTGTTTGCCAGCAATGGCGAGCACGAAAAGGCTCTCGAGCACTACGGCCAGGCCCTGGATCTCAACGGCAAGATGCCCCAGGCGCTGAACAACATGGCGGTGATTCACCACCACCTGGGCTCCATCGCCGAAGAGCAGGGCGAGAGGGATGAAGCCGATCGCCGCTTTGATCTGGCGGCGGACTTCTGGGGCAAGGCCATCCGCCTGGCGCCCAACAACTACATCGAAGCCCAGAACTGGCTCAAGACCAGCGGCCGCGGCAGCGTTGACGTCTACTTCTGAGTTGGCGTTGGGGAATTAAGCCCTGTCATCGGCGGGGTTCACCCCCAGGGCCGCCACCAGGGCTTCAGCGACGCTCCCCGCCTCGTGAAGCTGCAGGTCCAAGCCGGCCGCCAGCCGGCCCAAGCCGGAGCCCTTGGGGACCACAGCCCGGTTGAAGCCCAAGCGAGCCGCCTCCT
The DNA here is from genome assembly GCF_017855895.1 of Vulcanococcus sp. CPBay_Sum15L08_68. Lineage (NCBI taxonomy): Bacteria > Bacillati > Cyanobacteriota > Cyanophyceae > Synechococcales > Synechococcaceae > Vulcanococcus > Vulcanococcus sp. CPBay_Sum15L08_68. Next base: position 7,090 of record NZ_JAFMFX010000018.1, read on the forward strand.
GCAGGCGCTGCTCCAGCTGCCCCACGGGACGCAACTGGCCGCCCAGACCCAACTCACCCACCAGAACCGTGCCCGGCGGCAGGGTCAGATCGCGGTAGCTCGCCACCACAGCGGCCGCCACGCCCAGGTCAGCCGCGGGCTCCTCCACGTCCAAGCCACCGGCCACGGCCAAGTAGCAGTCGAAGCGGGAGAGGGGGAGCCCCAGGTGCTTCTCCAGGACCGCCAGGATCTGGTGGAGGCGGTTGGTGCCGATTCCTGTGGCGGTGCGGCGGGGGCTGGCGTAACTGGTGGTGCTGACCAGGGACTGCAGTTCCACCACCAGTGGCCGGGTGCCCTCGCAGGCCACGATCGTCGCCGTTCCGGCGCTGGGTTCATCGCTGCCCAAAAACAGCTCGCTGGGGTTGAGCACCTGGGCCAGGCCCTGGCCGCGCATCTCAAACACCCCCAATTCATGGGTTGCGCCAAAGCGGTTTTTCACCGCCCGCAGCAAGCGATGGCTGGCGAAACGATCCCCCTCAAAGGTCAGGACCGCATCCACCAGGTGCTCCAGCACCTTCGGCCCCGCCAACATGCCTTCTTTGGTGACATGGCCCACCAGCAACAGCGCCGTGTTCTGGCGCTTGGCGATCCGCGCTAGGGCGGCGGCACATTCCCGCACCTGGGCCACGGAGCCCGGGGCACTGCCCAGTTCGCCGTCGTGCAGTGCCTGGATGCTGTCGATCACAGCCACGGCCGGCCGCAGCGCCTCCAGCTCCTGCAGCACCAACTCCAGGTCTGTCTCCGCCAGGAGCTGCAGCCCACCAGGCCCCTCCTGCGGGGGCGGGAGCTCCCCTTGCTCCTCCGCCAGCCGGCGCCAGCGGAGCTTCACCTGCTGGGCCGACTCCTCCGCACTCACATAGAGAACGGAATGGCGGGCCGCCATCGCCTGGGCGCTCTGCAGCAGCAGCGTGCTCTTGCCGATGCCGGGGTCACCCCCCAACAGCACCAGGGAACCCGGCACCAACCCGCCGCCGAGAACGCGATCAAACTCGCTGTAGCCACTGGCCAGGCGCTGCAAGGGGCGATCGCCAACGGCCGCAATGGGCTCGGAGCGGCGCGGCGCGGCGGGGATTGGAGCATCGGCCTCGCTGGCCACCACCGGCCGGCGGCGACGGTTGTCGCTGGCGGGGGCGGACTGCTCCACCAGGCTGTTCCAGCTGCCGCAACTGGAGCAGCGGCCAAAAAACTGCCGGGTCTGGGCTCCGCAGCTCTGGCAGACGTAGGTGCTGGTGGTGCGTGCCACAGGGCTGAATCGGGCAGAGGGATGAAGACGGTGTATGACGAATGTGGGGTTTCGTCGATCACGAACCCCGCCAGACCTCTTCAGTAGGTCTAATCACTTAGTAATGGCCACCCAGACTGGCGCAATGACGGCCTCCTCCGCTCCAGCCAAGGAAACGATTCTGGTCGTGGATGACGAGGCGAGCATCCGCCGCATCCTGGAAACACGCCTCTCGATGATTGGCTACCAGGTGGTCACCGCCTGCGACGGCCAAGAGGCACTGGAGGCCTTCCGCAACACCAACCCGGACCTGGTGGTGCTGGACGTGATGATGCCCAAGCTGGACGGCTACGGCGTCTGCCAGGAACTGCGCAAGGAATCCGACGTTCCAATCGTGATGTTGACGGCCCTCGGGGACGTGGCCGACCGCATCACCGGCCTCGAGCTCGGTGCCGACGACTACGTCGTCAAACCCTTCAGCCCCAAGGAGCTCGAAGCCCGCATCCGCTGCGTGCTGCGCCGAATCGACAAGGAGGGGGCTGCCGGGATCCCCAATTCAGGCGTCATCCAAATCAACGAAATCCGGATTGACACCAACAAGCGTCAGGTGTTCCGCGGCGATGAGCGCATTCGCCTGACCGGCATGGAATTCAGCCTGCTGGAGCTGCTGGTGGGCCGCAGCGGCGAACCCTTCAGCCGCGGCGAAATCCTCAAGGAGGTCTGGGGCTATACCCCCGAGCGCCATGTCGATACCCGGGTGGTGGATGTTCATATCTCCCGGCTGCGCTCCAAACTGGAAGACGATCCGGCCAACCCCGAGCTGATCCTCACGGCTCGCGGCACCGGCTATCTGTTCCAACGCATCGTTGAAGCCGTTGCCCCAGAATCCAACTGACGCGACGGGCCAAGGCGCCTCAAACCGCCGAAACCGCCCGAAAGCCATACGGCGGCTGGTGATTTGGTATCGCCGCAATGCGGCCGTCACCAGCTTGGTGGGTTCAGCCTCCGCAGCCGGCACGGCAGCGGGCTCGATGGCGGGCTCCGTCGTCACCACGGCGGGAACGGCGGCTGGAGCGGCCGGTGCAGCCGCCAATACGGTGCTGCAGCCCCTGGTCTTTGACCCCCTCCGGCGCCTGCAGCAAGGCGTGGGTGGTGTGGATGGTGAAGCCATCAACGATGCCGATCGGCTCTGGGTCGCCGTCGATGGCATGGGCGGCGACTACGCCCCCGGTCCGATTCTCGAAGGCTGCCTGCGGGCTGTCCGCCTGCTGCCCGTACGGGTGAAGTTCGTGGCTGAAACCGCCGCTGTGGAGGCGGCCGTTGCCGAACTCGAGCTGGGCGAGGAACTGAGCGAAGCGCAACAAAAGGGCCTGCTTGAACTGGTGCCCAGTGGCCCTTCGGTGGGCATGAACGAAGAGGCCACGGTGGTGCGCAAGAAGCGTGACGCCAGCATCAACATGGCCATGGATCTGGTGAAGGCTGGAGAGGCCACGGCCGTCTACTCCGCCGGCAACTCCGGGGCGGTGATGGCCTCAGCCATCTTCCGGCTGGGACGGCTCAAGGGCATCGATCGCCCGGCCATTGGCGCCCTCTTCCCCACCAAAGATCCCGCTCAGCAGGTGCTGGTGCTCGATGTCGGCGCCAACATGGACGCCAAGCCCAGCTACCTGCACCAGTGGGCTCTCCTGGGGAACATCTACAGCCGCGATGTCCTGCAGGTCCAAGAGCCCCGCATCGGCCTGCTGAACATCGGCGAGGAGGAGTGCAAGGGCAACGACCAGGCCCTCAAGACCTATCCCCTGATGGCGGCTGAAACCCGCTTCCGCTTTGCCGGCAACTGCGAGGGCCGCGACGTCCTCTCCGGTGACTTTGATGTGGTCGTCTGCGACGGCTTCACCGGCAACGTGCTGCTGAAGTTCCTGGAGAGCGTGGGCAGTGTTCTGTTGGATGTGCTCAAGGCCGAGCTCCCCCGCGGCCGCCGCGGCAAGGTCGGCTCCGCCTTCTTGATGAGCAACCTGCGGCGGATCAAGAAACGCCTCGACCATGCTGAACACGGCGGCGCACTGCTCCTCGGGGTCAATGGGGTCTGCGTCATCGGCCACGGCAGCAGCAAAGCGCTCTCGGTGGTCAGCGCCCTGCGCATCGCCCATTCCGCTGCAAACCACGGCGTGATGGACGACCTGCACCGCCTCAGCGAAGCCGAAAACGAAACCATTGCCTGTGGTTGACTGACCCCCACCGTCTCGGGCCAGGCCATATGACCAGCGCTGCCAAAGCCGGGACCCCCTGGGGCATGGCCCTGGTGGGGTGCGGCAGTGCTGTGCCAGTGAACCGGGTTAGCAACGAACAACTCAGCACCCGAGTCGACACCAGCGACGAGTGGATCCGCACCCGCACGGGCATCGGCGCACGGCGCATCTGCAATGCCGATGAACCCCTGACCGTCATTGCGACGCGCGCAGCTGAGGCCGCCCTGGAGCATGCCGGTTGGCAACCGGAGGATCTGGACCTGATCCTGATGGCCACCTCCAGCCCCGACGATCTCTTTGGCACAGCCCCCCGGGTTCAAGGGGCCCTCGGCGCCAAAAACGCGGTGGCCTTTGACCTCACCGCCGCCTGCAGTGGCTTCCTCTTTGCCCTGATCACCGCCGGCCAATACCTGCGCAGCGGTGCCATGCGCCGGGCCCTGGTGATCGGCGCCGATCAGCTCAGCCGCTGGGTGGACTGGGACGACCGCACCACCTGCGTGCTCTTCGGTGATGCCGCCGCTGCCGTGGCCGTCGAAGCCTGCCCCGCCGACCAGGACGGCCTGCTGGGCTTCCAGATGCGCTCCGATGGCAGTCGCAATGGCTGCCTGACCCTCGCTCAGACCGACAGCCATCACCCGGTCCTCGACGGGGTCAGTGCCCAGCAGGGTGGCTTTGAGCCCCTGCGGATGAACGGCCAGGAGGTCTACAAGTTCGCCGTGCGCGAAGTCCCCGCCGTCCTGAAGGAGCTACTGGAGGACACCGGAACCGAAGCGGAGCAACTCAACTGGCTGCTGCTGCACCAGGCCAACCAGCGCATCCTCGATGCGGTGGCCGATCGCTTCAAGATTCCCCACGAGCGGGTGCTCAGCAACCTGAGCAACTACGGCAACACCTCTGCCGCCACCATTCCCCTGATGCTCGACGAGGCCGTCAAGGATGGCCGCGTTCAACCCGGTGACCTGATCGCCAGCAGTGGCTTTGGCGCTGGACTGAGCTGGGGCGGAGCCCTGTTGCGCTGGAAGGGCCCCGCGTAGGCTCCCCCGGTCACTTCAATGCGCGGCCATGGGTAACGCCTGGGTTTTCCCTGGACAGGGCTCTCAGAAGGTGGGCATGGCCGCGGGGGTCCTGGAACTCCCAGGAGCCAAGGAGCGTTTTGAGGCCGCATCCACCCTGCTGGGCCGCGACCTGCTGGCGATCTGCAACGGCGAAGCCGAGGGCGAGCTCAGCGATCTGGGCGACACCCGCAACACCCAGCCCGCCCTGTTTGTGGTGGAAAGCCTGCTGGTGGATGGCCTGAAGGCCCAGGGCCGCAGCGCCAACCTGGTGGCTGGCCACAGCCTCGGCGAACTGGTGGCCCTCTATGCGGCCGGCGTGTTCGATGCCGCAACGGGTATCCAGCTGATGAAGACCCGCAGCGAACTGATGGCCGCCGCCGGTGGCGGCGCAATGACCGCCGTCATGGGCTTTGACCGCGGCGAACTCGAAGCCCTGGTCAATGCCACCGAAGGCGTGGTGATTGCCAACGACAACAGCAGTGCCCAGGTGGTCCTCTCGGGCAGCCCTGAGGCCGTCAACAGCGTCAGCAGCCAGCTGAAGTGCAAGCGGGCGATCCCCCTGGCGGTCAGTGGCGCCTTCCACTCCCCCTTCATGGAGCAGGCCGCCTCGGCTTTCGCCGCCACCCTGGAGGAGGTCAGCTTCGCCGACGCCTCGATCCCGGTCCTGAGCAACACCGACCCCACCCCTGAGACCAGCGGTGCGGCGCTCAAGGCACGCCTGCGCAGCCAGATGACCACGGGGGTGCGCTGGCGCGAAACGATGGAGGCCATGACCGCCGCCGGCATCAGCACCGCCGTGGAGATCGGACCGGGGAACGTCCTCAGCGGCCTGATCAAACGCAGCACCGAAGGCATCACCAACGCGCAGATCGCCACCGCCGCCGACCTGGGGCTGTGAATCGCCCCGTCAAGGCGGTCAAACGCGTCCTCCGCCGCCGCAAACCCGCCGAACCACCGGCCCTGATCCGCACCCCGCGGCCGAGCCTCACCTACCGCCTGGTGAGCTATCTGCTGGTGTTCCCGATCTACCGGCTGCTCTTCCGCGGGCGCACCGCCGGCAACGCCCATGTGCCGATGGAAGGCGCCCTGGTGGTGGTGGCCAACCACGGCTCGCACCTCGATCCACCCCTGCTCGGGCATGCCCTGGGGCGCCCCGTGGCCTTCATGGCCAAGGCGGAACTGTTCAAGATTCCACTGCTGGGACCGATCATCCGCGCCTGCGGGGCCTATCCGGTCTCCCGCGGCGCCAGCGACCGCGAAGCCATCCGCACCGCCACCGATCGCCTCGATCAGGGCTGGGCCACCGGCGTTTTTATTGATGGCACCCGCCAGGCCGACGGCCGGGTCAACAACCCCCAGCCCGGTGCGGCCCTACTGGCCGCCCGCGCCGGCGTCCCCCTGCTGCCCGTCGCGATCATCAACAGTCACCGCGCCCTGGGCACCGGCTCACGCACGGCGCGCCTGCTACCCGTCCACATCCGCATTGGCACGCCGATCCCGCCGCCGGCCAGCCGTAAGCGGGCGGATCTCGATCAAGCGACAGCCGCCTGCCAGGCCCAGATCAATGCCCTGCTGGATCAAGGCCTGATCAGCGACCCCGCACTTCCTCCAGCAGCGGACCAAAACGCTCTGCCGCCCAGTCCCTAAGGTCCCGGCCACTCACCACCCAGAGGGCCGCCCGCAGCCCATCACCCCAGACCTTGCGCCAGTCCTCGGGGACACAGCGCTCACCGCAGGGCACGGCCAACGGCGTCAGCCCGATCCCGCGGCTCCCCGCCACAACGCGTCCCACCATCAGGGCCCGGTCCATGTGGTCACTGCTGGTCACCAGGACCACGTGGCGGATCTTGGAGCGCTTGAGGTCATCCACCACAGAGGTGAAGTTGCTCAGGGTGTCGGTGGCCCGGTAATCCAGCAGGACTCGCGTGTCATCGAGGCCGCGACCGCGGAATAACCAGTGGGCGTACTCCGGGTTGCTGCCGCCGCTGACCATCACCGGCAGGCCATCGCGCTTGGCGACCTCGGCCCCAACCCGCTCCCGCTCCACATCGCCGCCGAGCACCAGCACCAACTGCGGTGGGGGCAGCGCCGGGAAGACCAGTCCTCGGCTACTCCAAGCGACCGCGCACAAGGCCGCCAGCAGCAGCAGGCGCCGAGCCCTGCCGCGGCGACGGGGGCGACGGCGCCTCCTGCGCGGCCGGGATTCGGTCTGACGCTGGGCCTGGGTCATCCGCCCTCCACCGGGCTGGTGGGATAGAGCGGCAGCACCGTGCTCCAGGGCCCCGGCAATGCCGCTGCATGGGCCAGTCGCCCCAGGGTCAGCAGCTGCAGCACATCCGCCTCCGCCTCAACCTGGGCCTCGACGCCGCCCGGCCCGGCCTCATCGGGCTTAAACAGACGCGGTTCCACGCATTCGTCGATCCCCCCCAGGGCTGAGGCATCCAAGCGGTAGGCCCCCGCCACAATCCCCCGGCGCGGCAGGGTTTGCTGCAACCAGAACTGGGGCTGATCCGGCTGCAAGGCCCCGGCCGCCGCCAGGCGACGTGCGATCAGCAAAAAGCTGCTGAAACCGTGCAGGGGAATCTGCAGCTGCTGGGCCAAGGTGCGCGCCAGGACCACGGTGAGGCGTGTTCCGGTAAAGCCTCCGGGACCGGTGGCGACCACGATCCGAGCCAACTGAGGCCAACGCTCCGCGGGCAGCAGCTCCTCCACGCAGGGGAGCAAGGCATTGGAGAGCTGACGCCCCAAGGGGAAGCTGGCGCACTGGGGAGGCGCGCCCTCCTGCTGGAGATCGCAGAGACCGACCCCCAGGGTTTCGCTTGAGCTGTGCAACGCCAGCAGCAAGGAGGGTTCGCTCATGTGGGCAGCAACTCCCCAGGACAGAGCCGCTGCCAGCGGCCCCGCTCGAGCTCAAAACTGCCGCAGGCGCGCACGTCCCACTCAACGCCCACGTCCGTGGAGCCCAGCTCCCTGACCTGAACGTGAATCTTGGGTTCGCTGGGGACGAACTGCGGCGCTGCGCAGAGATGGGCAGCGCCGTGCTGACGCTCCACTGCGTGGTAGGCCTGGCACTGGTCGACCCAGCGGCAGTCCACGCAGATGCACATCTCCAGCGTCAGCGCAGATGGGCTCATTGTGCCCGGCTCTGGCGGTTCTGCAGCGGCAGTGGCCTGGAGTGTCCTGCGCGCTGAGGACTGGCCGGTCCCCCTCTCCGCCTTTCCCGCCGATGCCGCCTTGGTGGGGGGAGCGGTCCGCGATGCCCTGTTGAACCGCCTGGGTCCGGCCCCCGACCTCGACCTGGTGGTGGCGGACGGCGCCATCGCCCTCTGCAAGACGCTCAGCAAGCGCTTTGGCGGCAGTCCTGTGGTGCTGGACGCCGAGCGTGACATCGGCCGGCTGGTGATCCGCGGCTGGAGCGTGGATCTGGCGCGCCGCGAAGGCCAGAGCCTCGCTGACGACCTGCAGCGCCGGGACTACAGCGTCAATGCCATGGCCCTGCCGCTGGCCCAACGGGACCAGCTGGTGGACCCCCATGGGGGCCTGGAGCATCTGCAGCGCCGTCAGCTGGTGGCCCTGGCGGAACGCAACCTGCTGGATGACCCCCTGCGCCTGCTGCGGGGGGTCCGCCTGGCGAGCGAGCTGGAGTTTGAGCTGGATGACACCACCGCGGGTTGGATTCAGCGGCACAGGGAGCGCCTCAGCAGCGTGGCCGGGGAGCGCGTCCTGGCGGAACTGGAGAAGCTCTGCCAAAGCCCCCAGGGGCAGCAGGGACTGCAGCGCTGCCTGGATTGGGGGCTGCTGGCCCCCTGCCCTGCCCTGGCTCCCCTGACGCCGCTCACGGCCGAGCAGGCCTCAAGCAGGGGCCTCAGCGACCAGGAGTGCCAAGAGGCCTTGCCGTTGGCTCGCATGGCCGCGGTTCTGGATGGCCCAGGCCTGCAGCAGCTCAAGAGCAGCCGCAAGCTGCAACAGCGGGTGCAGCGCCTGCGCCATTGGCAGCAGCGGCTGGGGGCCCAAAACCCCGCGGAACACGCCGAAGCCCTCAAGGAAGCGGAGCGACTGCAACTCCACCGCGACCTCAGCAGCGATCTGCCGGCCCTGCTGCTGCACTGGCCCGCCCCAGCGGCCAAGGCCTGGCTGCGGCGCTGGCGCGACCCTGAGGACCGGCTTTTTCATCCAAGAGCGGCCATCAATGGTGATCAACTGCAGCAGGAATTAGGCCTGAAAGCCTCACCCCAACTGGGATCCCTACTGCAGTTCTTGATGCTGGAGCAGGCCTTTGGCCGCCTTGATGGCACCGCGGAAGCCCTCGAACGTGCGCGCCAATGGCTGGAGAGGGACACCCGCCGTGATTAACTTCACAGTGAAAGGCGTTATCAACGACCTGAATTCAGCCAGTTAGGGCACAGCATTACGCCGTAGGTCGCCGATTGAACTCCGCTGTCGGGTTCGGTGCAGCCGCTTCGTGATTCACCCCCGACCAGCCAGAACCAAAACCTTTTTCTTCTCTCTCTCGTCCCATGAGCGTTCGTCTTTACGTTGGCAACCTGCCCCAGAGCTTCGATAACAAGGAGCTCGAGGCTCTGTTCTCCAGCGTTGGTGAAGGCGTCCGCTTCAAGGCTGTTCAGGACCGTGAAACCGGCGCTGGCCGCGGTTTCGGTTTCGCCAACGTCAACGACGAGAAGGTCGCTGATGCGGTGATCGAGCAGCTCAATGGCCGTGAGTTCGGCGGTAATGCCCTGCGCATCGAGCGCTCCGAGCGCCGCGACGACCGCCGTGGTGGCAACGATCGCCGTCCCGGTGGCGGCGCTGGCCCCGCCGTGGCCCGCAAGGCCGTCAACAAGGTCGTCCACCGCGACTCCGTGGAAGAGGGTGCTCCCGACCCCCGCTGGGCTGGCGAACTGGCCAAGCTCAAGGGTCTGCTGGACAACCAAAAGGCTGCGGTCTGATTGAGATGGATGAGCTGATCTGGAGCTGGAAAGGCCATCAGATCAGCTACACCCGAATCCCCCCCCAGAACGGCTCAACCGCCTGCGGTCGAGCCGTTCTTTGTGTGCATGGGTTTGGCGCCTCCAAGGGGCATTGGCGCCACAACCTCAGCGCCCTCGCCGCAGACAGCCCCGTCTATGCGATTGATCTCCTGGGGTTTGGCGGCAGCAGCAAGCCCGTCTCGCGCCTGGAGAACGAGCCCGACACCGCCGGCAGCGTGCGCTACGGCTTCGATCTGTGGGCCCAGCAACTGGTGGATTTCTCGAGGGAGGTCATCGCTGCCGAGGGACCGGTCAGCCTGCAGCTGATCGGCAACTCCATCGGTGGTGTCGTCTGCCTCAATGCCGCCCGGATGCTCTCAGAGGGAGCTCAGCCCCCGTCCCAGGTGGTGCTGATCGACTGCGCCGAGCGAGAGCTCGACCTGAAACGTCTACCGGAACAACCCATCGGCGCTCAACTCTCCAGACCGCTGGTGATGGCGCTGGTGCGGCAGCGCTGGATCGTCAGCAACCTCTTCCGCTTCTTCGCTCGGGCCGGTGCGGTACGCGCGGTGCTGAAACAGGCCTATCCGAGCGGCGGCAACGTCGACGACGAGCTGGTCCAACTGCTGCTGAAACCCAGCCAGGAGCCAGGAGCAACGGAGAGCTTCAGGGGCTTCGTCAATCTGTTCGATGACTGGCTGGCGCCGCAGCTGCTCGAGCGACTCAACGTGCCGGTGCGGATGCTCTGGGGCGAGGCAGACCCCTGGGAGCCGTTAGAGGAAGCCCGGCGCTGGAAGCAGACGTTCGCCTGTGTGCAGGACCTCGAGGTCCTACCCGGACTCGGGCACTGCCCCCACGATGAAGCTCCCGAGCGGGTCAATCCAATCTTGTGCCGTTGGCTCAAGTTGGGCTGGGAAGACGCTCAGCGCGCCTGAGCAATCACAAACGATTTGGGCAGGTCCAGGAACTTGCCCGTGCGGGGCACATAGGCGCGGTGGTTGAAGACGTCGTAATCGAGCTCTTCAATGACATCCAAGATGCCGCGGTAGAGGCGCAACGAAGCCCAGACCGGCCAACGGGCATCCGGGGCGAGCCAACGCACACCGGCTTCTGAGCGGGCGAACCACTCACGGGCACGGTCCACCTGGAAGCGCATCAGCTCACGCCAACTGTCGTTGAGGGTTCCAGCGAGCAACTCCTCCTCGCTGTAGCCAAAGCGCTGCAGATCCTCTTGGGGCAGGTAGATCCGACCGCGGCCCCGGTCTTCACCCACATCCCGAAGAATGTTCGTCAGCTGGTTGGCGATGCCCAAGGCAACGGCCGCATCACTGGTGTCCGGGGGATCACTCCAAGGGGCGGAGGTGTAGGCCGGATCAACGCCCATCACCTCCTGCGTCATCAGACCGACGGTGCCTGCAACGCGGTAGCAATAGAGCTTGAGGTCGTCGAAGGTCGCGTAGCGCGTCGTCGTCAGATCCATCCGCATCCCCTCGATCATGTCCAGATAGGGCTGGAGGGGCTGGGGATAGCGCTCGAGGGTGTCCACCATGACGCGATCGAGGCCATCTTGGATTTCGCCCTTGAAGAACGCCCGGGTGCGCTCCTCCCAACGATCGAGGCGTTCTGCCAACTCAGCGACCGGACGGGCCATGGCCTCAGGGCTGTCCATCAGCTCGTCGGTGCGCCGGCACCAGACGTAAATCGCCCAGATGGCCCGGCGCTTGGCCGGGGGCATCAGCAGGGTGCCCAAATAAAACGTCTTGGCCCACTCCGCCGTTTCCTGGCGGCAGGCTTCAAAAGCTTCCTCGAGGGAAGGAATGGTGGAGAGATCAGCCGTTGCTGTCACTGCCGCCATCAAGCAGCCACTGCTGCTTTGGCCTGGCTGACCGCCTGGGCACAGAGCTTGCCGCTCAGGACCGCACCTTCCATCGAAGCCAGGTAGCGCTGCATGGTGTAGTCACCGGCCAGGAAGAAGTTCGGGATCGGCGAGGTCTGATCCGGACGCAGTTTCTGGCAACCGGGAACGGTCTTGTAGACCGACAGCGGGGTCTTGACCACGATCGACTTGCGCAGCTTGGCCTGGTCGTCGCCGGTGAAGTGCATCGGGAAGAGACGCTTCAGCTCCTCCATGGTGGCCGCCACGATCTCCTCATCACTGCGGCCGATCCAATCCTTGGCCGGAGCAAACACCAGCTCGAGCATCGAGCGGTTGGGATCCTCGTACTCCTTACAGGTGTTGCTCATGTCGGCATAGACACTCAACAGAGGGCTACGGCTGAAGAGCAGGTGGTCGATGTCCGTGAGCTTGCGGTCAAACCAGAGGTGGATGTTGATCACCGGGACGCCATTGAGGCCATCCAGCTTCTGGAAGTAGGGCATCTGCTTCCAAGGCTCCGGCAGGAGCAGCTTGAAGGGATCGACCGGCAGGGCACTGACATAGGCATCGGCCTCGAGGGTGAAGCCCTCCTTGCCCTTGATGCCACCGATGCGGAAGCCGCTGACGCTGCCATCGGCATTGAGTTCGATCTCCCGCAGGGGGGAATCGAGGTGCACCTCACCGCCCCGGGCCGTGACGTAATCGACGATCGGCTGACAGAGCCGCTGGGGAGGGTTGCCATCGAGGAAGGCCATCTTGGATCCGTCGCTTTCCTGCAGGAAGCGATTCAGAGCCGTCAGCACAACCGTGCTGGAGATCTCGTCGGGATCGATGAAGTTCAGCGCCTTCGCCATGGCGATGAAGACCTCATCGTTCACCCGCTCAGGGATGTTGTGGATCCGTAGCCACTCGGTCCAGGAGTACTGGTCGCACTCTTCGACGTACTGCTGCCCGCGCAACATCGCCGGCACCAGGCCCATGCCGAAGGAGATCTTCTCGGGCCAGGACAACATGTCGTTGTTGCCCAAGATGGCGGCCACGCCGTTGAGCGGAGCCGGGATATCCGGGAAATCGAAGCGGCTGTAGGTACCCGGGGTCTCCTTTTGGTTGAAGATCATCGAGTGGCTCTTCCACTGGAGCCGGTCCTCGATGTTCAGCTCCTTGAAGAGCTGACGCATATTCCGGTAGGCACCAAAGAAGATGTGCAGACCGGTCTCATACCAATCACCCTCATCGTCCTGCCAGGCGGCCACCTTGCCGCCCAGGACATCGCGGGCTTCCACCACCACAGGGGTGTGTCCGGCGTCGCAGAGGTACTTGGCGCAGGCCAACCCGGCCAAGCCAGCACCAGCAATGGCGACGCGCATGAAAAACAGGGAATCAGCACGCAACCTTAAAGGGCCCGTGCCCAGGGCTGAGTCCCTCCAGTCCCAAGCCGGCTTGACCAGACCCGCCAGGCGCTTCTTAAAGTCTTGACGCCGGCCTTCGGGTTCGCCGGTCAGCAGATTGCCTCGCCATGGCCGACACCCTGATCAAATCCACCACTCGCCACGTGCGCCTCTTCACGGCACGGGTGGAGAACGGTCAACTGGTCCCTGACGATCAGCAGCTCACCCTGGACCTGGATCCGGACAACGAATTTCTCTGGAACACGGCGGCCCAAGAGGTCGTGCAGCAGCGCTTCCAAGAACTCGTGCAGGCCAACGCCGGCAACGATCTCAACGACTACAACCTGCGCCGGATCGGATCGGAGCTCGAGGGAACCATCCGCACCCTGCTCCAGGCCGGTCAGCTCAGCTACAACCCCGACTGCCGAGTCCTGAACTACTCGATGGGTCTTCCCCAAAGCCCCGAGCAGCCATGACCCGCTCCCGCTACGGCCGCAGCAGCTACGACGAGGGTTACGGCCGTGAGAGCTATGGGGACCCGCGCCGCGGTGGCGGCCGGCCCCGGGGACCTGGCTCAGGTGGTGGTGGCGCCCCTGGTGGTGGCGGGGGCTTTCAGTTCAACGTGGGCACGGTGGCCGTGCTCGGTGGTGTCCTGGTGGTCGGCATCGGCATCGGGACCGGCATCTCCAGTAACACCCAAGGGGACCAGGGCAACATCGCCAGCTCCCAGCAGCTGGACATGGCCGTCCCCGATCCGGAGTTCTGCCGGCAGTGGGGCGCCAGTGCCTTCGTGATGGACATCGAGCTCTACACGACCATGAACCCCAGCTCGAGCTTCGTCACCCAACCGGCACTGCGGCCGGGCTGCGTGATTCGACGGGAGAACTGGAGCGTCCTGCAGAAGGAAGGGGCCGTGACCGCTGAGCAGATGCGCCAGTGCAAACAGCGGATGAACACCTTCGCCTACATCGGCTCGGTGAAGGACCAGCCGATCGTGCGCTGCGTCTACCAGACGGACATCACGGAGAACAAATTCATCACCAAGGGCGTTGCCGATGACGCCGCCGGCATCACCCCTGAAGCCGACCAGTTCTGAGGCCTCCTAGGCCTCGACTGGTTCCGGCATGGGCCGGCGCAGGGGGCTATCGGGGCTGGCAAAGACCGGCAGGATTTCCTTGCGGAAGGCATCGGCGGCCCGCGAGCAGTAGCGCGCCGGGTGGGTGATCAACTTGAGCTGCCGGCGCACGGAGAGATCCGCCAGGGCGGGACGGTGCAGGTTGCCCGCCGCCAGTTCCCGCTCGATCGAAACCACCGGCAGGAACGCAGCACCCAGTCCGCTCTGCACGGCGTTCTTGATGGCCTCAAACGAGTTGAGCTCCATCTCAATCTTCAGGCGCGAGACGTCCAGGCCCGAGCGCGCCAGCAGTTGGTCCACCATCTTGCGCGTGGTCGACTGGGCATCCAGGGAGACAAAGCCCAACCTGTACAGGTCGTCCTTACTGAGCTCCGGCAGTCGGGCCAAGGGGTGCTTGGTGGGAAGCACCAGGGCCAGCTCATCGCTGGCATAGGGGATGACCTGCAGCAGTTCATTGAGCTCGCTGGGCAGCTCGCCGCCGATGATCGCCAGGTCGATCTGGCCGTTGGCCACGCTCCAGCCGGTGCGGCGGGTGCTGTGCACCTGCAACTGAACCGCCACCTCGGGGTATTTCTGGCGGAAGAGGCCGATCATCCGCGGCATCAAATAGGTGCCGGTGGTCTGGCTCGCACCAACAATCAAGGAGCCGCCCTTGAGGTTGTGGAGGTCATCCAGGGCGCGACAGGCCTCTTGGCACTGACTCAGGATCCGGTCGCAGTAGCTCAGCAGCAGGTGACCGGCCTCGGTCAACTGGGCCTTGCGTCCCCCCCGGTCAAACAGGGAGACATTGAGCTGCTTCTCCAGGTTTTGGATCTGCAGGGAGACCGCCGGCTGGGTGACGTAGAGGCTGTCGGCGGCCTTTTTAAAGCTGCCCTCGCTGGCGATCGCCCGCAGGATGCGCAGCTGATCAAGAGTGAACGGCAGATCAGCCATGGAGGGCGCTGCGGTTCAGCGGGGGGATCAAAACTCTAGGTCGATCGAACAGCGGGTTCATGCGCTTGGCCAGAATCCGCTGGATCTGAAGCAACCCTGAGCCTTGAGCAGCGCCAGCCACCTCCACCACAGCAGCCTGGTGATGCTGGCTCTACTCCTGGTCTTCGCCGTCATCCACAGCGGCGGGGCCTCTCTGCGGTACTGGGGGGCTGAGCGCATTGGTGAGCGGGCCTGGCGGCTGTTGTTTGCCGCCGTCAGCATTCCCTCTGCCGTGGTGGTGATCGGTTACTTCCTGGCCCACCGCTACGACGGGATCCGGCTCTGGAATCTCCAGGACCAGCCCTGGATCGTGCCCCTGGTCTGGGTCGGGACAGCCATCTCCTTTCTCTTCCTCTACCCAGCCACCTACAACCTGCTGGAGATCCCGGCGGTCCTCAAGCCCCAGGTGCGCATGTACGCCACCGGCATCATTCGCGTCAGCCGCCACCCCCAGGCCATTGGCCAGATCCTCTGGTGCTGCACCCATCTGCTCTGGATTGGCAGCAGCTTCATGGTCGCGACCTGCCTTGGCTTGATTGCCCACCATCTCTTTGCCGTTTGGAACGGTGATCGCCGTCTCAGCAACCGTTTTGGCGAAGCCTTTGAGGAGCTCAGGGCCAGCACCTCCATCGTTCCCTTCGCCGCGGTGCTGGATGGACGTCAACAGCTGGTGGCCTCTGAATTCCTCAGGCCCGCCCAACTGGGCATCGCCATCGCCGTTGGCGTCTTCTGGTGGGCCCACCGCTACATCGGGCTGGCCGCGACAGGCTTCAGTCGATTAGGGCTCGCGCACTGGCTGGGATAAGCGCCCGCGGGGCTGCCTACACTCGCCCTGATTCCCTGAGTGCCGGATGCCGTCGCCCGCCGAACTCGCCTGGCTCATCCCGGTGCTCCCGCTGATCGGGGCCGCGATCGTTGGCCTGGGGCTGATCAGCTTTAACCGCACGGTCAACCGCCTGCGCAAACCGGTTGCACTGCTGTTGATCAGCTGTGTCGGAGCCGCGGCGGTCTTGAGTTACGCCGTTCTCGCCCAGCAGCTGGCGGGCGCCGGGGCCACGGAGGTGCTCTTCGACTGGGCCAGCGCCGGGGCCTTCACCTTGGAGATGGGCTTCCGCGTCGACGCGCTCGGCGCCGTCATGCTCTCGCTGGTGACGACCATCGCCGTGCTGGTGATGATCTACTCCGATGGCTACATGGCCCACGACAAGGGCTATGTCCGCTTTTTCACCTACCTCGCCCTCTTCAGCAGCTCGATGCTGGGCCTGGTGATCAGCCCCA
The DNA here is from genome assembly GCF_017855895.1 of Vulcanococcus sp. CPBay_Sum15L08_68. Lineage (NCBI taxonomy): Bacteria > Bacillati > Cyanobacteriota > Cyanophyceae > Synechococcales > Synechococcaceae > Vulcanococcus > Vulcanococcus sp. CPBay_Sum15L08_68. The sequence continues at coordinate 23,271 of NZ_JAFMFX010000018.1, forward strand.
ACCTGCTCCAGATCTATGTCTTCTGGGAGCTGGTGGGCATGTGCTCCTACCTGCTGGTGGGCTTCTGGTACGACCGCGATGGCGCCGCCAATGCCGCCCAGAAAGCCTTTGTGGTGAACCGCGTCGGTGACTTCGGCCTGCTGCTGGGCATCCTCGGCCTGTTCTGGGCCACCGGCAGCTTCGGCTTTGAAGAGATCGGGGTGCGCCTCCAAGAGGCCATCAGCGCCGGCAGCGTCTCCAACGGCATCGCGATCCTGCTGTGCCTGCTGGTCTTCATGGGTCCGATGGCCAAGTCGGCCCAGTTCCCGCTGCACGTTTGGCTGCCGGACGCGATGGAGGGCCCAACCCCCATCTCAGCCCTGATCCATGCCGCAACGATGGTGGCGGCGGGTGTCTTCCTGGTGGCGCGCCTGCAACCGGTCTACGTGCCCTTCCCTGAGGTGCAGGTCGTGGTGGCCGTGATCGGCACAATCACGCTCTTCCTGGGGGCCTCGATCGCCCTCACCCAGATGGATCTGAAGAAGGGCCTGGCCTACAGCACCGTCAGCCAACTGGGCTACATGATGCTGGCCATGGGTTGTGGCGCCCCGGTGGCGGGCATGTTCCACCTGGTGACCCACGCCTTCTTTAAGGCCATGCTTTTCCTGGGCTCTGGCTCAGTGATCCACGCCATGGAAGAGGTGGTCGGCCACGAGGCGGTCCTCGCCCAAGACATGCGTTTGATGGGCGGGCTGCGCAAGTACATGCCCGTCACCAGCAGCACCTTCTTTATTGGCTGCCTGGCCATCAGCGGCATCCCGCCCCTGGCTGGTTTCTGGAGCAAGGACGAAATCCTGGGCCAAGCCTTTGGCAGCTTCCCGATCCTCTGGGCCGCGGGCTTTGTCACCGCCGGGATGACCGCCTTCTACATGTTCCGGCTCTACTTCCTGACCTTTGAAGGGGAGTTCCGCGGCAACGACAAGGCGATGCAAGCCCAGCTGATGGCCGCTGCCGGCAAGGGAGCGGACGAGCACGGTGAGGAGCATGGCGAACACCATGCCCACGCCGATCATCCCCATGAATCCGGCTGGCAGATGGCCATGCCCTTGGCCGTCCTGGCGGTCCCCTCGGTCTTGGTGGGTCTCTTGGGTGTGCCCTGGAACAGCCGGTTCGGCACCCTCCTCGATCCCCAGGAAGCCGCCGAGGTGGCAGAACACTTCAGCTGGTCTGAATTCCTGCCCTTAGCCGGAGCCTCCGTGACGATCTCGGTGATCGGCATCAGCGTGGCCGTCCTGGCCTACGCCCTGCGCAAGCTGGACCTGGCGACTGCAGTGGCGGGTCGTTTCCCCAGCATCAATGCCTTCCTGGCGAACAAGTGGTACCTGGACGACATCAACGACAAGCTCTTCGTTCAGGGCAGCCGCAAACTGGCGCGCTCGGTGCTGGAGGTGGACTCCAAGGTGGTTGATGGGGTCGTGAACCTCACCGGCCTGGTCACCCTGGGGAGTGGAGAGGGCCTCAAATACTTCGAGACCGGCCGTGCGCAGTTCTATGCGCTGATCGTTTTCGGAGGGGTGATCGCCCTGGTGGTGCTCTTCGGCGCCCTGGGCTGAGGCCTTCGCACAACGCTCTGTGTGACATCGCCCACTCCCAGGGGCGCGTCACGGTGAGCATTTCTACACTCCGCCTAAAGCGATTCGCTTTCGGTGATCCTGGACTTCGTCTCAACCCTGGCCGTAGCGACGGAACAGGCGAGCAGCTCGGCATTCCCGTGGCTCAGCGCCTCGATCCTGTTCCCGATTGCAGCGGCCCTCTGCATTCCGTTTATCCCTGACAAGGGGGATGGCAAACAGGTCCGCTGGTTTGCCCTGGGCGTGGCCCTGATCACCTTTTTGATCACCGTTGGGGCGTATCTGACGGGGTACGACCCCAGCGACCCGAATCTGCAATTGGTGGAGCGGGTCAGCTGGCTCCCGCAAGTGGGGCTGTCCTGGTCGGTTGGAGCCGACGGGATCTCCATGCCGCTGATCCTGCTGACCAGCTTCATTACGGCCCTGGCCGTGCTGGCGGCCTGGCCCGTGAGCTTCAAGCCCCGGCTGTTCTATTTCCTGCTGCTGGCGATGGATGGCGGCCAGATCGCCGTCTTCGCTGTCCAGGACATGCTGCTGTTCTTCCTGGCCTGGGAGCTGGAGCTGCTGCCGGTCTATCTGCTCTTGGCGATCTGGGGCGGGAAAAAACGCCAGTACGCCGCCACCAAGTTCATCCTTTACACCGCTGGCAGTTCGCTGTTCATCCTCCTGGCGGGCCTGGCCATGGCCTTCTACGGCGGGACCACCAGCTTTGAGTACAGCGACTTGATGGCCAAGGGCTTCTCCTTGAAGTTCCAACTCCTGGCCTATGCGGGCCTACTGATCGCCTTTGGCGTCAAGCTCCCCATCGTTCCGCTGCATACCTGGCTCCCGGATGCCCACGGCGAAGCGACGGCCCCGGTCCACATGCTGCTGGCCGGGATTCTGCTGAAGATGGGCGGCTACGCCCTGCTGCGTTTCAACTGCCAGATCCTTCCGGATGGGCATGCGGTCTTCGCGCCACTGCTGGTCGTCCTGGGCGTGGTGAACATCATTTACGCCGCCCTGACCTCCTTCGCCCAACGCAACCTCAAACGCAAAATCGCCTACAGCTCGATCAGCCACATGGGCTTTGTGCTGATCGGCATCGGCAGTTTCAGTGCGCTGGGCTCCAGCGGGGCGATGCTGCAGATGATCAGCCACGGCCTGATCGGCGCCTCCCTGTTCTTCCTGGTGGGTGCCACCTACGACCGAACCCACACCCTCCAGCTCGACGAGATGGGTGGTGTGGGCCAGAAGATGCGCAAGATGTTTGCGCTCTGGACGGTCTGCTCCCTCGCTTCCTTGGCCCTGCCCGGGATGAGCGGCTTCGTCAGCGAGCTGATGGTCTTCGTCGGCTTCGCCACCGATGACGCCTACACCCTTCCCTTCCGGGTGGCCATCGATGGCCTGGCGGCCATCGGCGTGATCCTCACCCCGATCTACCTGCTCTCGATGTTGCGGGAGATCTTCTACGGCAAGGAGAAGGCCGAGCTCGTCGACCACACCAACCTGGTGGATGCCGAGCCGCGGGAGATCTACATCATCGGTTGCCTGCTGGTTCCGATCATCGGCATTGGCCTCTACCCACGCCTGATGACCGACAGCTACAAGGCCTCCATGGAACAGTTGGTGGCCCGAAACGAGAGTGCGATGAAGGCCCTGACCGCTCCTGCCGGAGCCGGCCTGATTCGCCAGGCCCCCCTGCAGGCACCAGCCCTGAGCTAGGGCCATTACGAAGCGCAGCCTCTCAGCGGCTGCGCGTGCAAGATCTTCGTAATCTCAAAAACAGCTCAACAGCGGCCCCTCGCAGCCATGAAGCAGCTGAACTTCCTGCTGATCTTCAGTTTTGGTCTGGCCACGGTGATGTTCACCCTGGAGAACACCGCGCCCACCACCGTGCGCTTTCTGCCCGGGCTGACCACCACCATGCCCCTGGCCGCACTGCTGCTGGTGGTGGGCGGTGTCGGCGCAACCGCCGCCTGGGTGTTTGCCGTCTGGACCGGTGTGGTCAAGCGGGTTGAAAGCCAGACCGATCCTGGCGAGTACGAAGCACAACAGGTGCGCATTCGCGAGCTTGAGGAAGACGTGCAGCGCTACCGCGCCACCGTGGATGCCCAGCTGGGCCTGCTCCCAGCCGCTGGCGAAAGCTCCGCCCAGGGCGAGGCCGCTTAATTGCACGCCTAGGGGAGCAAGATTGGCCAAGAAGCCCATGAAAAGAATGGGCTCAGATCGCTCTTGGGCACTGGCTTAACCCGCTTCAAGCCGGTACCTTCAGTCCAGTCCGCAAGAAACCGTGGCCGAAGGTGGCGCCAGGCTTGCGATCCGGCTGTTGCAGGACGCCGCTGAGCGGGGTGATCTCGACCCCTGGGACGTCGATGTCATCGCTGTCGTCGACGGCTTTCTCGATCAGCTGCGGCAGCGCATTGAAGTGCCCAAGCTCGTGGCGGCCCTCAACAAGGGACGCGGCGGCAGCTACGAACAGGACCTCGCCGAAACCAGCGAAGCCTTCCTCGCCGCCTCGGTGCTGGTCAGCCTGAAGGCGGAAGTCCTCGAGGCCCAGACCTTCCCCCCTGAACCCGAACTGGACGAGGGGTATGACTTTGACTTCGATGCCGAGGGGCAGGGTTGGCTGCTCACCCCTGGGCTGGAGCTCCCCCGCAAACCGGAGCGCCATCTGCTGCGGCGCCCCGTAGCCCCGCCACCGCTGCAGCGCCCGGTGACCCTGGGCGAACTGATCCGGCAACTCGAGGACATCGCCGAGCGGCTCGAACAGGAAGAGGGACAAGTCCGCAACCGCCAACGCAGCCGCCGCTACAGCGACCGGGCCGCCATCGAGCAGGTCGCCGCCCTCGCCCACCGCGAGAAACTGCCGGAAACCACCGCCGCCCTGAGCCAGTTCCTGCTGCAGTGGCCGCAATCCCTGGAGTGGACGGGTTTTGAGGGTCTCGTGGAGGCCTGGGCTGCCGTCGCACCCGAGGATCTGGACAGCGATCGGGTGGGGGTGTTTTGGGCGCTGCTGTTCCTCTGCTCCCAAGGAAAAGTGGAGTTGGAGCAGCAGGGCGGCTTGTTCGGGCCCTTGCAACTCAAGCGGCTGCTCGATGAGCGGGAATCGGTGCAACTGCCGCTGCCCTCTGAACTGGGGTCAGCTCGGGGGCCGGCTCGAGAACCCATTGCGGCCTAAGTCTTTTGCGTAGGGTGGCGCGATGAAGGCGATGATCCTGGCCGCGGGCAAGGGAACCCGTGTGAGACCCATTACTCACACGATCCCGAAGCCGATGATCCCCATCCTTCAGAAACCCGTGATGGAGTTTCTGCTGGAGCTTTTGCGGGAGCACGGGTTCACCGAAATCATGGTGAATGTCTCCCACCTGGCTGAGGAGATCGAGAACTATTTCCGCGATGGTCAACGCTTTGGCGTTGAAATCGCCTACAGCTTTGAAGGACGGATTGAAGACGGCGAACTGATTGGTGATGCCGTTGGCTCCGCCGGTGGCCTCAAAAAAATTCAGACCTTCCAACACTTCTTTGATGACACCTTCGTGGTGCTCTGCGGAGATGCGCTGATCGACCTCGATCTCAGCGAAGCCGTGAAGCGCCACAAGGCCAAAGGGGCGATGGCGAGCTTGATCACCAAGCGCGTTCCCCGGGACCAGGTCAGCAGCTACGGCGTCGTGGTGACCGATGACGACGGCCGGGTGCGTTCCTTCCAAGAGAAGCCCTCTGTGGAAGAAGCCGCCAGCGACATGATCAACACCGGCATCTACATCTTCGAGCCGGAAGTTCTCGATTTTGTCCCCGAGGGTGTTCCCTTCGACATCGGCTCTGACCTCTTCCCCCAGCTGGTCGCCAACGGCGCGCCGTTCTACGCCCTGCCGATGGACTTCGAGTGGGTCGATATCGGCAAGGTCCCCGACTACTGGCAGGCCATCCGCAGTGTTCTGCAGGGCGAAGTGCGCCAGGTTCAAATCCCCGGCAAGGAAATCCGTCCGGGCATCTATGCCGGCCTCAACGTGGCAGCCAACTGGGACAAGATCCATGTCGAGGGACCGATTTACGTCGGCGGCATGACCAAGATCGAAGACGGCGCCACAATCATTGGCCCCGCGATGATCGGACCGAGCTGCCACATCTGCGAAGGCGCCACGATCGATAACTCGATCATCTTTGACTACTCCCGCATCGGACCCGGCGTTCGTTTGGTCGAGAAGTTGGTCTTTGGTCGTTACTGCGTTGACCGCAATGGCGACCACTTCGATCTCCAAGAAGCAGCCCTGGACTGGCTGATCACCGACGCCCGTCGCCAGGACTATGCCAAGCCCTCTGCGCAACAGAAGGCCATGGCCGACCTGCTCGGCACCGATCTAGCGATCAGCAGCGCGAGCTGAATCCCGCGCGCTCCAGGATCAGGGGAATGCGCTCCTCGGCCTTCACGGCCATCAGGTGAACCCCCTGACAGGTTTGGGCGTAGCGACGGACCTGTTCCGCGGCGATGGTGATTCCCTCGTCCGCTGGATTGCTCGCGGCGGCCAGTCGATCAATGATCGATTGAGGAATACAGGCGCCGGGAACGACGCGGTTAATGAAGGCGGCGTTTTTCGCCGATTTCAGGAGAAACACCCCCGCCAGTACCGGCAGTCCTAAGGGTGCGGTGATCTCATCGACGAAACGCTTCAGGCAGTCCTCGTCCATCACCATCTGGGTCTGCACAAATCGTGCGCCCGCCTGCTGCTTCCGGCGGATTCGGCTGCTCAGGCCACTCCAACTGGGGCTTTGCGGATCGGCCGCTGCACCGGCGAACAGGTCCGTTGGACCATCCGGCAGGGTGCCATCCACCGGATCCTCACCGCGGTTAAAGGCCGCCACCTGCTTGAGCAAGCGCACCGACTCCAACTCGTTGACCGGCCGGGCCTGCGGTTGATCTCCCGCCCGAACCGGGTCCCCCGTCAGACAGAGGATGTTTCTGATCCCCAGGGCATGGGCCCCCAGCAGATCGGCCTGCAGACCAATGCGATTGCGGTCCCGGCAGGCCTGCTGCCAGACCGGCTCGACACCGGCGTCTAGCAACAGCCGACAGACCGCCAGGCTGCTCATCCGCATGACGGCGCGGCTGCCATCGGTGACGTTCACGGCGTGCACCCAGTCCTTCAGCAACGCAGCGTGCTCAAGGGTCCGCTTGATCTCCCCGCCACGGGGGGGCATCACCTCTGCCGTCAGGGCAAACTGGCCCGCCTCAAGCGCCTGCTGTAGCCGCAAAACAACCTTGCTTAACAGGGCCCATCATTAACCACCGCTGCCATGCCCAGATGGGATCGGCTGCCTACAGTGACAAGGCGTCTCGGGGCATGGATGACTGATCGAAGCAGCCTCGGCCATTCCCCCATGGACCTCTCCGAGCGCGAACTGGAGATCATCCAACTCGTCGCCCAAGGCCTCACCAATCAGGAGATTGGCGAGAACCTGATGATCAGCAAACGCACCGTGGACAACCACGTCAGCAACGTCTTCACCAAAACGGGCGCCAAGAACCGCGTGGCGCTGCTGAATTGGGCGATGGATCACGGCAAGATCTGCCGCGATGGCTTCAATTGCTGCAACCTGCCTGGGGACGAGGACTAGCTCCCGACTCCCCTGCCGCGAACAGCGGCTCAATGCTGAAGGCACCCTCGCCCAGGGCAAAGAGCTCGGCGTAGGCGAGGCACTCGGCCTGATCCAGCCCACAGCAGCGGAGCACTCCGTCTTGGTCGTAAAGGCCGAGCAACGAACAACCTGGTCAATCCTTAAGCAAATCCTAAGGCAGCTCAGCTGTGCTCCAGCCAGGGGGTCCGCTCCGCCTCGCTCCAGCGGGCCCAGGGATGGCTTGCCAAGGCCGCATTGCTGAATTGGCCAAGCCCGGTGATCTCCCGCACGCACCAATCCGGGATCTCCACGGCCTGATCGGCCCGCTCCAGTTCCACTTCGGCCAGAACCAAGGGGGCGTTCTCCCCTGCAAAGACATCCAGAACCCAGTCCCCACCCGGTAAATCCAAGCCGAAGCGACGCTTGATCAGCTGCGCCTCACAGCGCTCGAGCAACGCCGAAGCATCGGCCGCCGGAATCGCGTACTCAAACTCTTGCCGGGCGATTCCGCCGGCGGGGAATTTGAGCGTCAGCCAAGCCTCATCGACGCCGGCCAGGCGGACCCGCGAGGTCATCGCTTGGGAGGAGTTCGGCAGGTACCCCTGGGCGAAGTCCCGCTGCCAAGACACCACGGAGCGCCACTGCTGACCGGAGACCAGAAAGCGACGCTCAATCTCGAGGGCCATGGGCTTGCTCTAGTTGGGAGACGGCTCGGCGGCCGTCAAACTGCCGGCCCAATGCAACTTATGGGTCAAGGTGCGGTAGTAGGAGGGGCTCTGCTCCAGCAGCACCATCAAGGCGTGATGGGGGGAGCGGCGCACATCACAGCGATCCCCGGGCTCCAGCACCGCCGCGAAGGCCCCGTCCTTCCAGAGGCGCACCCGACTGTTGGAGGGACCCAGCGGCCAGACCGCCAACTGCGCCCGGGGCGGAACCACCAACGGACGGCTGGAGAGGCTCATCGGACAGATCGGGTTCACCACAATCGCCTCCACACCGGGATGCAGGATCGGGCCGCCGGCCGCCATCGAATACCCCGTTGAGCCGGTCGCGGTCGACATGATCAGGCCATCCCCCCGGAACTGATCGACCACCTCCCCATCAATCTCCAACTCCAGGACGCAGGTGGGGGTGACCTCGTCGATCCCGGGCCTCAGGTAGAGGTCATTGAGGGCCGTATGCACCGTGTCGCTGCTGTCGGTGCGCGCCTCGAGCATCATGCGCCGCTCGAGGGCAAAGCGATCGTCCCGAAGTCGCTGCCAGAGATCGAAGGAACCCTCGGCCTCATGGCCATGGCCCAGCAGCTTGCGCTCCTGGGTCAAAAAGCCGAAATGACCGCCGACATTGAACGAGAGGATCGGCACATCCAGGGGCGCCAGGTGCCGCGCGGCCCCAAGCACCGTTCCGTCTCCGCCCAGCACCACGGCCAAATCGGGCGGACTCCCCTCATCCGCCAAGAGCCCGGGGAAGGGGTTCGCACTGGCCCCACTCATGGCCACGGCGACCTTGACGCCTTGATCGCGCAAGATCTGGGCGCAACGCCGGGCTTGGCGCAGGGCAGCCTGGCTGGCCGCTCGATGGATCAACCAGACGGTCTCAAGGCGCATAAGCCAGAGCTGAGCTCGCGCCCAGCCTGGCTACCAACGCAGCAAGTTGAAACGCTCCATATCCACCGTTTCACGGTTCCGATACAGAGAGAGAAGGATCGCCAGGCCGACGGCAGCCTCAGCAGCCGCCACGGTGATCACGAAAATTGCAAAGACCTGTCCGCGAATCAGCTGGCCATCGAGGTAGCTGGAGAAGGCCATCAGGTTGATGTTCACCGCATTGAGCATCAGCTCGATGCTCATCAGCACCCGCACGGCGTTGCGGCTGTTGATCAGTCCCCAGACACCCGTGCAAAACAGGATGGCGGCCAAGGCGAGATAGCCCTGGAGAGGAACGGTGGTGGGCAGCTCGATGGACATCAGTTGGTTTTCTCCAGGAGCAGGGGCGTGCGGGATTTCTCGATCAAACCCTGATCAGCGGGTTCGCCGGTGACCACATCGGTGCTGAAGACATCGCGGCGGGCCAGGACGATCGCGCCGATCATCGCCATCAACAGCAGGACTGACGCCAGCTCGAATGGCAGCAGGTAGTCGCTGAAGAGGTGCTCACCGATGCGAATGGTGGCCTCTTCGCCAATGGGGGTCGGGCCGGGCAGGGCCCAGGGGGTCGTGAAGGCCACCCGCAGCAGCAGGGCAAACAAACCAGCGCACACTGCACCGGAGAGGAAGCGACGCACGGCCAGGCCAGGGATCGCCGCCAGGTCTTCCTTCTTGTTCACGAGCATGATCGCGAACAGGATCAGGACGTTGACCGCACCGACGTAGACGAGCACCTGGGCGGCCGCCACGAAACTGGCATTCAGCAGCAGGTAGAGACCGGCAACCGAGAGGAACACGCCGCCCAGCAGAAAGGCGGAATAGACGATGCTCGGCAGCAGGACCACGCCAAGGGCGCCGATGGCGACCGCTGCTGAGAGGAAGACAAAGCAGATGAACTGCGTGGAGGAAGCAATGGTCATCAGGCGTTCTCCTCCTTCGGCAGGGTCTTGAGGACGTCAGCGGGCAGTTTGCCGGCCCGCGGACGATTGGGATCCACGCCATGGGGATCCATCTCCCCTTTCGGCAGATAGGCCAGCTCCCGCAGGGGCAAGACCGCTGGGTCGCTGGTGACGCTGGTGGGGAGACGGCCGAGGGCGACGTTGTCGTAGTTCAGGCTGTGGCGATCGAAGGCCGCCAGCTCGTACTCCTCGGTCATCGAGAGGCAGTTGGTCGGGCAGTACTCGACACAGTTGCCGCAGAAGATGCACACCCCGAAGTCAATGGAGTAGTTGCGCAGTTCCTTTTTCTTGGTGGCTTTGTTCATCACCCAATCCACCACCGGCAGGTTGATCGGGCAGACGCGCACACACACCTCACAGGCGATGCACTTGTCGAACTCGTAGTGGATTCGGCCGCGGTAGCGCTCCGACGGAATCAGTTTTTCGTAGGGGTACTGAACCGTGATCGGCCTGCGCTGAAGGTGGTCAAAGGTGACCGAAAGCCCCTGGGCGAGGTAGTTGGCCGCACCCACCGCATCGCGGGTGTAGTCACCGACTTTCTTGAGGAACCCGAACATGGAGTGGTGGGAAGGGGCGGTGGCGCCGGCACCATGATGGCCTGGCGACCTGGCAAAGGGGGGTGGCGGTGGGGAATTAACCGCCGAAGAAGGCCGGGAACGCGAGCTTCAGACCAGCGGTCACCAGCAGGTTGACCAGGGCGACCGGCAACAGGAACTTCCAACCCAGGTCCAGCAGCTGGTCAATGCGCACCCGGGGAACGGTCCAGCGCAGCAGGATCGCGAAGAACACCAGCAGGTAGGCCTTCAGCACCGTCATCACGATCCCGGTGGTGGCGGTGATCACCTGCACCAGGGGAGCGTCGATCGGCTGACCCGTCAGGTTCACCACCCACTCGACGGGAAGCGGGAAGCCCCAGCCACCCAGGTAGAGCACCGCCACCAGCAGGGCGGAGAGCACCAGGTTGATGTAGCTGCCCAGATAAAAGAGGGCGAACTTCATGCCGGCGTATTCGGTCTGGTAGCCAGCCACCAACTCCTCTTCAGCCTCCGGCAAGTCGAAGGGAAGGCGCTCACATTCGGCCAGGGCGCAGATCCAGAAGATCACGAAACCGACGGGCTGGCGCCAGATGTTCCAGCTGAGGATGCCGGCACCGGTCTGCTGGTTGACGATGTCAACCGTGCTGAGGGAGTTGCTCATCATCACCACGGCCAGCACCGCCAAGGCGAGGGGAATCTCGTAGGAGATCGACTGGGCGGCGGCCCGCAAGCCACCGAGCAGGGAGTACTTGTTATTCGAGGCGTAGCCAGCCATCAGCAAGCCAATGGGCTGGATGCTGCTCAGGGAAATCCAGAGAAAGATGCCGACGCCGACATTGCTGATCAGCAGGTGCTGGCCGAAGGGCACGACCAACCAGCTCAGGATCACCGGCACCAG
>NZ_JAFMFX010000019.1:0-34377 GCF_017855895.1 Vulcanococcus sp. CPBay_Sum15L08_68
GCTTTCGCCGGTGTGGTCCTCACCGGCTTTGTCCCAGGCCATCGAGGCGCTCCAGCGCACCCAGCAGCCCCCCACCAGGCCAGCCGGATCCTGGCCGTGGAGTGCGGCGATCTCGGCCAGGCGCTGGTCCGTGCGCTCCAGTTCCTCCACCACGATCAGCGAGCCTCCGGCTTCGGCGCGGCGGTGCAGCAGGTGATGGACGCTGCGCTGGGAGCGCCAGCGGCCGCAGCTCAGCTGGAAAAAGCTGAGGGCATCCTCAATCGCAAGGGTCACGGCGCTGCAGCAGATGCAGCGATGATCGCAAGCCGTAGTCGTCTCCTGCAGCCGTGCTCAGCGGAGTCCTGGCGGCCTTGGCGGGAGCCCTGTGTTGGACCCTTGCCAGCAGTCTTTGGCGGCGGTTGCCAACGGCCCTCAGCGCCAGCCAGCTCAATCTGCTTAAGAACGCTCTGGCGCTGCTGTTGCTGCTGCCGCTTTTGGGCGCGTCCGGCGTTGGCTCCCGATGGAGCGATCCCTGGGCCTTCTGGCTGCTGGTCGCCAGTGGGGTTCTCGGCATTGCCATTGGCGACAGCCTCTTCTTTGCCGCCCTGCGCCGCATCGGAACCCGGCGCACCCTGACCCTTGATGCGGGCGGTCCCGCGGTGACGGCGCTCTTGGGAATGGCGGCCCTGGCCGAGAGCCCCAGTCTTCTGCAATGGCTGGGGATTGCCCTGATCACAGCGGCCCTGGCTCTGGTGGCAGGCCGTGATGCCGGGGCGCCTCGCTCGCGGGACTGGGGCCTGGGGGTTGCGCTGGCCCTGGGGGCCTTGGCCTGCGGCAGTGGCGGAGCCGTCTTGGCCCGGGCGGCCCTGCGCTCCGGTGCGATCGATCCGCTGCAGGCGGCCGCGCTGCGCCTCTTGGCGGCAACTCTCGTCCTGCTGCCGCTGCTGCCGTCTCTGCTGCAGCGACATCAGGGGCCGCTTCCGCAGCGGCGGCGTTGGCCCCTGGGGATCCTCGCCACCTTGCTGGGGACCAGCGCTGGGATTGCCCTGCAGCAAACCGCCCTGCAGCAGTTGCCGGGGGCGCTGGCGGTGTCACTCCTGGCGACCGCTCCGGTGATGGCGCTCCCCTTGGCCTCCCTGGAGGGGGACCGCCCCGGCTGGCGAGGCGCCCTGGCGGCCCTGATGGGCCTGGCTGGGGTCAGTTGTGTGGTGGCTTAAGCCGCGCATCGGCCTGCCGTTGTCCCCAGCGCACCAGGTCGGCGATCTCCAGCTGAAGCGCGGGTTTTCCGAGGTCGTTGCCGATGCTGGCCAGCTGGGCTGAGGCCTTGCCCAATTGCTCCACCAGAACGGGAATAAAGGTCGGGTCCACCGCCAGGTTGGGTTGCTGCTCGGCCCAGGCGCTCAGACGGGCCCCCTCCGGTAGGTCTTCCCCTTGGGCGGCCGCCTGTTGCAGGCAGCGCAGGCTATGGGCCAGCAGGCGCAGGTGATGGCGCTCGAAGGCCGGGAGCAGCGTGCTCTCGAGTTCGCTGAGGTCCGCTTCGCTCAGCACGGCGTCAGCCGGAAACCGCAGGCCTGGTTGCCCTCGAGCAGCCAGTGGACCCGATCGACCTTGCAATCGGGGAAGGTCTGTCTGATCAGCTCCAGTTCCTGATCGCAGACGCAGGGGAATTGCTGGGCGATGGACTGAACCGAGCAGTGGAACTCGCTCAGTACCCAGCTGTCCTGGCCTGGTTCGGCGTGGAACTCGGCGACGTAACCCTCGCGCCGCCGCAGCTCCACCAAGCGCTCCAGCCGTTCCAGGACCGTGCCGGCGCCGATGTGTCTGCGGTAGTCCTCGGCCTTGTCGCTGGCCTGCCGCTCGAGCAGCTCCTCGACCATCCCGCTGGGCAGGTTGGCGGTCATCGAGCTCAGGAGGCCCAGGGCGAAATGTTCGCTGCCGTTGGGGAAGTGTCCGCGTCCATTGCTAGTCAGGCGCCAGCGGTTGCTGGGCCGACCTTGGCCCTCGCTGGCGGGACTGGCTTCCACCAAACCCTCGTCTTCTAAGGAGCGCAGATGGCGCCGCATGACTTGGACCGACACCTGAAGCGCCTCGGCGAGCTGGGCAGCCGTGAGCTCCCCCTGCCGCAACATCAGGCTGAGAGCGGCTTCGCGTGTCGGTGACTGGGCGGAGACGCTCATGTTGGAAAGCGGTCATCCACACCATGCCACGGCTAAACGGGCGCTGACGAGTGAGCCGAGAAGGCCCTCCCCCCGATTGGCACCGGCAACGCGCAACAATGACCACTCACTGCTGACGGTTCAGGCCTCTATCGTTCACTTACGAAACCCTGGTGTTTCGTAAGTTGTTGATGGACGAGCTGTCAGCCCCGCTGGGCGCCAGTCCTCGCCCGGCACGTCCGTTCCAGCTTTGTCTCTGCGCTCATGTCTGCAGCCCCCTCCCCGTCAGCCAGCGACAGCCTTGAGGTGATCCGCAAGTTTGCGGAGACCTACGCCCAGCGCACGGGGACCTATTTCTGCAGCGATCCCAGCGTGACGGCTGTCGTGCTCGAGGGTCTGGCCCGTCACAAGGACGAGCTGGGCGGCGCTCTGTGCCCCTGCCGCCACTACGAAGACAAGGAGGCCGAAGTGGCGCAGGCCTTCTGGAACTGCCCTTGCGTGCCGATGCGTGAGCGCAAGGAATGCCACTGCATGCTGTTTTTGACCGAGGACAATCCCTTCCGCGGTGAGAACCAGACCATCTCGATGGAAGACGTCAAAGCCCATACGGGCGGTTGAGGCTCACCCATGAGTAACGCTCAGGCCGTTGGTGATTTAGTCAGCCAGCCGTACAAGTACGGCTTCGTCACTGACATCGAAACCGAGAAGATCGCCAAGGGCCTCAGCGAGGACGTGGTGCGTCTGATTTCCAGCAAGAAGGACGAGCCGTCTTTCCTGCTGGACTTTCGCCTGCGGGCCTATCGCCAGTGGCTCCAGATGGAGGAACCGGACTGGGCCGCTTTGGGCTACCCGCCCATCGACTACCAAGACGTCGTTTATTACGCCGCTCCCAAGCAGCAAGAGAAGAAGACCAGCCTCGATGAGGTGGATCCGAAGCTGCTGGAAACCTTTGACAAGCTTGGAATCCCCCTAAGCGAGCAAAAACGGCTGTCCAACGTCGCTGTTGACGCCGTCTTCGACAGTGTCTCGATCGCCACGACCTACAAGGAAAAGCTGGCTGAGCACGGTGTCGTCTTCTGCTCGATCAGCGAGGCCGTCAAGGAATACCCCGAGCTCATCGAGCGCTATCTGGGGACGGTGGTCCCGAGCAACGACAACTATTTCGCGGCGCTGAATTCAGCTGTCTTCAGTGACGGCTCCTTCGTCTTCATTCCCAAGGGCGTCGAATGCCCGATGGAGCTGTCGACCTATTTCCGGATCAACTCGGGAGACACCGGGCAGTTCGAGCGCACCTTGATCGTTGCGGAAGAGGGTGCCTCCGTGAGCTACCTCGAGGGTTGCACCGCCCCGATGTTCGACACCAACCAACTGCATGCGGCAGTGGTGGAACTGGTGGTGCTTGATGACGCCTCGATCAAGTACTCGACCGTTCAGAACTGGTACGCCGGTGATGAGAACGGTGTGGGCGGCATCTACAACTTCGTGACCAAGCGCGGTCAGTGCCGTGGTGCCCGCAGCAAGATCAGCTGGACCCAGGTGGAAACCGGTTCAGCGATCACCTGGAAGTACCCCAGTTGCGTGCTCCAGGGCGCCGATTCGGTGGGCGAGTTCTACTCGGTGGCCCTGACCAACAACATGCAGCAGGCCGACACCGGCACAAAGATGATCCACGTGGGCCCGCGCACCCGCTCGACGATCGTCAGCAAGGGCATCAGCGCTGGGCGCTCGTCCAACAGCTACCGCGGTCTGGTCCAGATCGGACCGAAAGCCACCGGCGCCAAGAACTACAGCCAGTGCGACTCGATGTTGATTGGCGATCAAGCCGCCGCCAACACCTATCCCTATATCCGCTCCCAGCAGCCCCAGGCCGCTGTTGAGCACGAGGCCAGCACCTGCCGTATCTCAGAAGATCAGCTCTTCTATCTGCAGAGCCGCGGCATCGGTTTTGAAGAGGCCGTCTCGATGATGGTCAGCGGCTTCTGCCGCGATGTCTTCAACCAGCTGCCGATGGAGTTCGCCGCCGAGGCGGACAAGTTGCTGGCCCTGAAGCTTGAGGGCTCAGTCGGCTAAGCCCACCGCTGACCCCGGCCCGATGCGGGCCCTTTGTTTCCCTTTCGTCTCCCTTCCCCGTGATTCGCCCTGACGCTCCAGTGCTGCTTGAGATCCGGGATCTCCACGCTCGAGTCGAGGACAAGGAGATCCTCAAGGGCGTCAACCTGACCATCCGTGCCGGCGAGATCCATGCGGTGATGGGCCGCAATGGCAGCGGTAAGAGCACCCTCTCCAAGGTCCTGGCTGGTCATCCCGCTTACACCGTCACCGGCGGCAGCGTGACCTACCGCGGCGAGAACCTGCTGGAACTGGATCCCGAGCAACGGGCCCGCACGGGCGTGTTCCTGGGCTTCCAGTACCCGGTGGAAATTCCGGGGGTGAGCAACCTGGAGTTCCTGCGGGTGGCCACCAACGCGCGCCGCGCCCAGAAGGGTGAGGAGGAGCTCGACACCTTCGCGTTTGAAGACCTCGTTCGTGAGCGTCTGCAGGTGGTCCAGATGGATCCCGCCTTCCTTGATCGCTCGGTGAACGAAGGCTTCAGCGGCGGCGAGAAAAAGCGCAACGAGATCCTCCAGATGGCCCTGCTGGATCCCCTGGTGGCGATTCTCGATGAGACCGACTCCGGCCTGGACATCGACGCCCTGCGGATCGTGGCTGGCGGCGTCAATCAGCTGGCGAGCCCCGACAACGCGACCCTGCTGATCACCCACTACCAGCGCTTGCTCGACGCCATCACCCCGGACTATGTCCACGTGATGGCGGCCGGGCGGATGCTGCGCACCGGCGGCAAAGAACTGGCCCTGGAGCTTGAAGAGCGCGGCTACGACTGGGTGGACCAGGAGCTGGCCGCCTTGGCTGCCGCGGAGGTGGCCTGATGACCGCCAGCCTCAGCGCCCCCACCCAACGGGCAGCTTGGCTGGAGCAATGGCTCTCCCAGCTCCCTGCCGCCTCGGGTGCCCTGGCGGCTGTGCAGCAGCGCGGTCGCGCTGCCCTGGCCCAGCAGGGCGTTCCCTCCTCGCGCAGTGAGGATTGGCGCTTCACCGACCTGAGCCTGCTGCAGGCGCTTCCCTTGGCGGCGGCTCAGCCTGCCCAGCCCACCCTCGCCGCCGGCGGGTCCGTGCTGCGCTTGCAGCTCGATGGCCAAAGCGATCCCCTGGCGGGGGTGACCCTGCCCGCAGGGCTTGAGGTCCTCAGCGAGGCGGAACTGGCCCAAGGGTTGGGCCACACCCTGGCGGCCACGGGCTGTCAGCAGCACTGGCCGGTGGAACTGAACCAGGCCAGCGCCACGCAGGTCCTGGCCCTTCGGGTCAAGAGCCGAGCCTCGGCGGCCCTGGAGCTGGTCAGCGCTAGCGCCGGGGGCATGCTTCCCCTGCGGATCCTGCTGGTGCTGGAGGAGAAGGCCCAGCTGGATCTCTCCCAGCTGATCGAGGCCCGGGCCGCGGGTCTGGTCAGCCTGGTGATCGAGGCCCACCTGGCCCGCAGCGCCCAGCTGCGCCATGGCCTGGTGGCCTTTGGCCAGAGCGATGCCGCCCTGTTCAGTCACATCGCCGTTGAGCAAGAGCCGGAAAGCCAGGCTGCCCTCAGCAACGTCGCTGCGGGTTGGGGACTAGCCCGGCACGAGCCGCGGTTGGTGCAGGTGCAGGGCCAGGCCCACTCGCTCCTGCGCGGTCTGCAGTTGGTGGGCGGTCAGCAGATCGCTGACACCCACAGCTTTGTGCAGTTCTCTGGCCCCGAAGGGGAGCTCGATCAGGTCCACAAGGCGGTGGCCGCCGGCCAGGGCCGCAGCGTCTTCAACGGCGCTGTGCGCGTGCCCCGGGAAGCTCAGCAGACCAATGCCGCGCAGTTGAGCCGCAACCTGCTGCTCTCGGACCGGGCCCGGATCGACACCAAACCCGAGCTTGAGATCGTTGCCGATGACGTCAAGTGCGCCCATGGCGCCACGGTCAGCAGCCTGCAAACCGATGAGCTCTTCTATCTCCAGAGCCGCGGTATTGGCGCGGAGCAGGCCGCCGGCCTGCTGAAGCGCGCCTTCTGCGAAGAGGTCCTGCGCGCCCTGCCGGAGCCCGCGCGCCAGTGGTGCCCCCTGGATCAGCTGGAGCTGGAATCGGCATGAGCAGCTCCTCCAGCCTGATGAGCGTTCCTGCTGTTGATTTGGCCGCCCAGACGCGGCAGGACTTCCCCCTGCTGGCCCAGACGGCCTGCTTGGGGCAGCCGTTGATCTATCTCGATCACGCCGCCACCAGCCAGAAGCCCCATCAGGTCCTGGATGCCCTGCGGCACTACTACGACCACGACAACGCCAACGTTCACCGGGGCGCGCACCAGCTCAGCGCCCGTGCCACCGAGGGCTTTGAGGGGGCTCGGGCCAAGGCTGCGGCCTTCATCGGCGCCTCCAGTCCCAACGAAATCGTCTTCACCCGCAACGCCAGTGAGGCGATCAACCTGGTCGCCCGCAGTTGGGGTGAAGCCAACCTGCGCCCGGGCGATGAGGTGCTGCTGACGGTGATGGAGCACCACAGCAACCTGGTGCCCTGGCAACTGCTGGCGGATCGCACCGGCTGCGTCCTGCGCCATGCCGGCCTGAGCGAGAGCGGTGAGCTCGACCTGGAGGACCTGCGCAGCAAGATCACCGACCGCACACGGCTGGTGAGCCTGGTGCAGGTCAGCAACACCCTGGGCTGCCTCAATCCGATCAGCCAGGTGGCGGCCCTGGCCCATGCCGCCGGTGCCCTGGTGCTGGTGGATGCCTGCCAGAGCCTTCCCCACCTGCCGGTCAACGTCAAGGAGCTGGACGCCGACTTTTTGGTGGGCAGCTCCCACAAGCTCTGCGGTCCCACGGGGATGGGTTTCCTCTGGGGCAGGGAGGCCCTGCTGGAAGCCATGCCTCCCTTCCTCGGCGGCGGCGAGATGATCCAGGACGTCTACCTGGACCACAGCAGCTGGGCTGGGCTACCCCACAAATTTGAGGCCGGCACCCCCGCCATCGGTGAGGCGATCGGTATGGGCGCGGCCCTGGACTACCTCCAGGCCCTGGGTCTCGATCGCATCCATGCCTGGGAGCAGCAGCTCACGGCCCATCTGTTTGAGCGCCTGCAGGCCATCGATGGCCTGACGGTTCTTGGCCCCACGCCGGAGCAGCAGCCGGATCGGGCGGCCCTGGCGGCCTTCCATGTCGAGGGTGTCCACGCCAACGACATCGCTGCCCTGCTGGATTCCGCTGGCATCTGCATCCGCAGCGGCCACCACTGCACCCAGCCCCTGCATCGCCACTACGGCCTCAGTGCCTCAGCGCGGGCCAGCCTGAGCTTCACCACGACGATCGAGGAGATCGATCGCTTCGCGGAGGAACTGCAGGGAACCATCAGCTTCCTGCGCGAGCACAGCTAGGCGGGGCTGAGGACGGCCATGGCCTCGGCCCCATGGCGTCCCTCCCAGGCCCACTGCCAGCTCCAGCCCGCCTCCTGGGCGATCCCTTCAATGACGCCCCGCTCGGCGGGGTAATCAAAGCGCTGGATGTGGGCGAGCACCGCCTGGCGTTGGTCGGCGCCAAGGGCGCTCCAGCCCTGCACCCGCCCCCCGTAGCGGGCCAGATAGGCCTCTCGGCTTTCCCCGGCTTGGCGGAAGACATCAACCCAGATCAAGCGGCCGCCTGGGGTGATGCGTCTGCGGCATCCCTTTAGCCAGTTGGCCTTGTCCTGGTCCTGCTGGAGGTGATGCACCGCATAGCTGCTGTGGATCACCTCCACCGCCTCGGCCTGCGGCGCGTTGGCCCAGCTCAGCAGATCCTCCGCCAGCCAGGAGCGGGGGAAGGGGGCCTGGCTTAAGGCGGCTTGCGCCAGGGGCAGCACCTCGGCGCAGAGGTCCAGCCCCGTGTAGTGCCCCAGGGGCAAGGTCTGCAGCAGCGGTGCCAGCAAGCCAAGATCGCCGCAGCCCAAATCCACCAGGTTGGGGGCCTGGGCCGTTGCGCAGACCTGCCGCAGCACCTGCCCGCAGGCCAGGCTCATGGCCTGGTGCTCCATCAGGTCGTGATCCAACACGGCCCGGTAGGTGGCCCACTGCCGCTGAAACAGGTCCATGACGCCGCCATCCCCCAGCGCCCCAACCCTATTTCTGGTGGTCCTGGGTGGACGCACCGCCAGCAGCCTGATCGAGTTGCATGACGTCCGCTTTGTTGCGGGGCGCTCCATCGAGGACACCATTCCGGAGCTCAAGCGGCAGTGGTTCGGGAGGCGTGAGGGTCTGCACCTGGATGCCTACATGGCGGTGCGGGCGATCGATGGCTGGGCGGTGAGCCTCGGGCGCGAGCCCGCCGCGCCCCGGCCCGAGCGGCTCTGGTTCGTCAACCTGGGCGCCTACCGCCCGGACTCCCTGGCGGAACTGCACCAGTTCGGCCTGGTGGTGGCCCGCTCCCCGCAGGCGGCCAAGGCCGCGGCGAAACGCCAGTGGCTCCACGGCGCGCTGCAGCAGCACAAGGACGACCTCTGCGCGGTGGACGACTGCCTGGCCCTCGAGCAGCTGGAGTTGCTCGGCGGCCAGCGTTGGCATGTCCAGCTCTCCCCCGATCCTGAGGGGACCAGCCAGCTCCAGGTGCCCGATTGGCAGGGCTATCGCCCGATCTGAGCGGGGCCGCAGGGGATGATCGGTGCAGTCAATCGGTAGCCATGAAGATCGACGGCCAGGCCTGGCGCACCATCTGGCTGGAGCCGGGTGGCCGCTCGATCGGGGTCATCGATCAGATCCAGCTGCCGCATCAGTTCACCACCCGCACGCTGCGCAGCTGCGATGAAGCGGCCGAGGCCATCCGCACGATGGTCGTGCGCGGCGCCCCCCTGATCGGTGTCACCGGGGCCTACGGCCTGATGCTCGCCCTGCAGGTCGACCCCAGCGATGCCTCCCTGGCGGCGGCCTTTGATCAGCTCAATGCCACCCGCCCGACGGCGGTCAACCTGCGCTGGGCTCTGGAGCGTGTTCGTGATCGGGTGGCGCCGCTGCCCCCGGCTGAGCGGGCCGAGGCGGCCCAGGTTGAGGCCGGCGCCATCGCCGATGAGGACGTCGCCATGTGCGAGGCCATCGGCGAGCACGGCCTGGAGCTCTTCCAGAAGCTGGCGGCCGCTCGGCCCGGTCAGACCCTCAATGTGTTGACCCACTGCAATGCCGGTTGGTTGGCCACGGTGGATTGGGGCACGGCCCTGGCGCCGATCTACAAGGCCCACCGCGCTGGCCTGGACATTCATGTCTGGGTGGATGAGACCCGCCCCCGCAACCAGGGCGCCTCGCTCACGGCCTATGAGCTCGGCCGCGAAGGGGTGCCCCACACCGTCATCGTCGACAACGCCGGCGGCCACCTGATGCAGCACGGCCAGGTGGATGCCGTGATCGTCGGCACCGACCGCACGACCCGCCGCGGCGACGTCTGCAACAAGATCGGCACCTACCTCAAGGCCCTGGCGGCGCGGGACAACAACATCCCCTTCTATGTGGCCCTGCCGGCCTCGACGATCGACTGGTCCATCGATGACGGCGTCGCCGAGATCCCAATCGAGGCCCGCAGCCCCGAGGAAGTCACCCACATTCAGGGCCGCAGCCCCGAGGGGGCGATCACCACGGTTCAGCTCAGCCCTGACGGCAGCCCGGGCTTTAACCCCGCCTTTGATGTCACCCCAGCGCGTCTGGTCACGGCGCTGATCACCGAGCGGGGTGTGGTCGCCGCCAGCGCCGCCGGCCTCCAGGAGCTCTACGGCGATGTCTGATCTGGATCTGCGCGAGCAACTGGTCGACTGCGCCCGGCGCATGCAGGCCAGCGGCATCAACCAGGGCACCTCCGGCAACCTCTCGGTGCGCATCGCCGGCGGGATGCTGATCACCCCCAGCTCCCTGCCCTATGAGCAGATGCAGCCCAGTGACCTGGTGGCGCTGGATCTCAAGGGGGAGCCCCTGTTCATCCCGGCCGATGGCCGCCCCCAACGGCGGCCCTCCTCGGAGTGGCGGCTGCACGCCGATGTCCTGGCGAGCCGGCCGGAGGTGCAGGCGGTGCTGCACTGCCATTCGATCCACGCCACAGCCCTGGCCTGCCATGGCCGTGACATCCCCCCCTTCCACTACATGACGGCGGTGGCCGGTGGCCATGACATCCGCTGCGCCCCCTACGCCACCTTTGGCACCCAGGAGCTCTCCGATGGGGTCGTTCAGGCCCTCGAGGGACGGCTGGCTTGCCTGATGGCCCAGCACGGTCAGGTGGCGGTGGGCCCCACCCTCGACAAGGCCCTGGCCCTGGCGGTGGAGGTGGAGACCCTGGCGCGGATCTACCTGCAGGCCCTGGCCCTCGGCGAACCACCTCTGCTGAGTGGGGAGCAGATGGAGCAGGTGCGCCACCAGTTCCGCACCCTGCTCTACCGGGCCTCCTCGAGCTCGGGCAGCTGAGCGATCCAGAGCCCCGCGGCCCCGGCCAGCAGCATCACCGCTGCGCAGACCAGGGTCCAGACCGGTAGCCCCCAGCCGGCCACGGCCAGGGGGGCCACCACCGTGATCACCCCACCGGAGAGCAGGGGCTGCAGCAGCAGTTGCTTGAGCGAAAAGGCCGGCAGGGCGTCGCTGTGATTCTCCGGATCCGCCATCCGCAGCAGCAGCAGGCCGGAGGCGGCGACGCCGGTGGCCTGGCCAAATTCCACCAGGGCCCGCTCAAACCAGTCCTTGGGCAGCAGCTTCGGCGCGAGCCAGAGGCAGATCAGCAGATTCCAGCTCAAGCCAGCTCCCGCCAGCAGGGTGATCGGTAGCCAGTTGGCCTGGAGTAACTGCAGGTTCAACCCCGCGGTGGCTGAGGCGATCAGTAGATCCGCCGCCAGGGTGCTCACTTCGCTCTGGATCGGGGCGGAGGCCCACTGGCTGCGCTCGCTGCGCTCCAGCAGCCAACGCACCAGCAG
This sequence comes from Vulcanococcus sp. CPBay_Sum15L08_68, assembly GCF_017855895.1. NCBI lineage: Bacteria > Bacillati > Cyanobacteriota > Cyanophyceae > Synechococcales > Synechococcaceae > Vulcanococcus > Vulcanococcus sp. CPBay_Sum15L08_68. Next base: position 11,108 of record NZ_JAFMFX010000019.1, read on the forward strand.
CGACCCCAGGATCGCCAGCGGGAACACCGGCAGGGCCTGGCCCACCGTGGCGACGCCGCCTCCGATCCAGCCTGTCCCCAGCCGCAGCAGCAGTTGCAGCAGCCAGCCGATGGCCACGGCGATGCCCACCAGGCCCAGGTTGCAGAGCCAAGCCGCCCAGGGATTGCTCGGGCCCTCGGCCCCGCTCACCGCCGCTGGAGCGACCTGGATTGCTTCCGGCGCCAGGTCCGCCACCAGCCATCCCCGTGCCCGACCGAGCACCACCACCAGTCCCCCCACCAGGGTCGAGGACAGCAGGCCCACGGTGGCCAGGGCCAGGCCCAGGTCCTGGCCGCTCTCAAACCCCAGGGCCGCATAGCTCGCCCCCATGGCCGCAGCGGAGCCATGCCCCCCCTCAAAGGCCACCTCGATCAGGCAGGCCATCACCGGGCTGAAGCCCAGCAGGGGCTGCAGCACCAGCAGCACCGCCAGCCCGGCCACCACGTACTGACCGAAGGCCAGCACCAGCGCCAGGGAGACATGGCCGCCCACGGGCTTCAGCACGCCCGAGAGCTTGGGCAGCGGCTTGCCCAGCATCAAGGAGCCGAAGACCAAGGTGAGCAGCACCAGGGGCAGTTGGGCCCAGAGCTCCATCAGGTGCTCGGGCAGCAGCGGGAAGGGCCCCTTGGGGGCGACCAGTAGACCCAAGACGCCCGCGACCAGGGCCTCGGGAATGCCCCAGAGCTGCAGCTGTAGCCGCCGGCCAATGGCTCGGCCCGTCGCCAGGATTCCCGCCAGAACACCCCCCGCCAGGACGAGCCAGCTGATCCCATCGACGAGGTCAGCGCTCCAGAGTCCCGGCAGAAGCTCAGCCATTACAGGGCGAAGTGCGCGCGGAAGAAGGCCTCCGTCGCCTCCAGGACCTCAATTTGGGTGCTGCCCTTGCGGAAGCCGTGGCCCTCTTCCGGGAACAGGCGCACCTCCACCGGGATGCCTTTGTTGCGCAGGGCCTCGGCCATCCGCTCGGTTTGCTCCGGGGGGACCACCACGTCCTCGAGGCCCTGGAAGAAGATCACCGGGCAGCTCATCCGTTCGGCATGGTTCAACGGTGAGCGGGCGGCGTAGAGCGCGCGTTGCTCGGGCCACGGGCCCACCAGGCCATCGAGGTAGCGGGCCTCAAAGCGGTGGGTGTCCTCCGCCAGGGCACTCAGGTCGGCCACGCCGTAGCGGCTGGCACCGGCAGAGAAGCAGTCGCTGAAACAGAGGGCCGCCAGGGTGGTGAAGCCCCCGGCGCTGCCGCCTTCGATCGCCACCCGTTTGGGGTGGGCCTGCCCCTGCTCGATCAGGGCCTGGGCCGCAGCGGCGCAGTCCGCCACATCCACGACGCCCCACTGGCCGTTGAGTCGTTCGCGGTAGGCCCGGCCAAAGCCGGTGGAACCGCCGTAGTTCACATCCACCACGCCCCAACCGCGGCTGGTCCAGAACTGAATGGCCAGGTTCAGGCCCGTGCGGGCCATGGCGGTCGGGCCGCTGTGGCTCTTCACCAGCAGGGGCGCCTCGCTGTGGCCACCGCCGGTTGGCGGGTAGTACCAGGCCTGGGTGGCCTGGCCGCCGTGGCCGTCAAACCACAGCTCTTGGGGCTGGCTGATGGCCTCCTGTGCAATCGGGCAGGGGGCCGCTGGTTGATGCCGCCAGCTCCCGGTCTTCAGGTCGAGCTCCAGCAAGCCCGAGGGCAGGGTGGGGCTGCTGGCGATGCAGGCCAGTTGGCCCGCCTGGGCGCAGAGCCCCGCCAGATCACTGCAGGGTTGCTCGAGCGGCCGCCAGCTTTGGTCCTTGAGCTCCCCGAGCTCCCAGCGGCCCTGCCGGCAGGCGAGGGCCAGCAGGCGCTCACCATCCCAGGCATGGGTGCTCATGCCAAAGACCCACTGGGGCATGGCGAATTCGGCCTGCTCGTGCAGCAGGGGCTGCCAACGGGGCGTCTCCAGCGCGTCCTGCTCGGCTGCGGACCAGCGCTCGAGGTTCCAGAAGCCGCTGCGGTCATTGGCCACCACCAGGTCGCGTCCGGCCCAGATCGGCTGAAAGACCGAGATGGCCTGGGGATCCTCGGGAGCGCTGCCGGCAACGCGACGGCCGGGGCCCAGCTGGCCGGAGGCCTGAACGTCCGCCAGCCAGAGGCTGCTGCAGTCCCAGGGCATGGCCGGCTGCTGCCACTCCACCCAGGCCAGCCGCGCTCCATTGGGGCTCAGGGCGGGATAGCCGCAGAAGTCCGCGGCCTGATGGAGCTCGACCAGCTCCCCGCCGGCCAGGGGTAGCGCCACCAGGTGGTCTTGACCGTCGCGCTCCAGAACGCCAATCCAGCGGTCCCGCTGCCGGTCGATCAGGCCGCCACCGAGGGCCCCCTCAAAACGCTTGCCCTGGGGCGTGAGCAGTCGCTGCGGTTCGGCCCCCGGTTGATCGAGATCCAGGCGCCAGAGGCAGCGGTCGGCGTCATGGACGAACACGGCCACGGCCTCTCCATTGGCGCGCCGGCCGATGGCGCAGGGGCCGCCGCCGTACTCATGGACGCGGCAGCGCAGGTTCCAATCCCCCGGGGTGCATTCGCGGGGCTCCTGCCCCTGGGCTGCGCGCCCCATCAAGGTGGTGCGCCCCTGTTCGTGGGGACGCTGCTCGAGCCAATAGAGCGCCCCATCCAGCAGCGCGGGCTCTTTCAGGCTTGGGGTTTTCCCCAGCACCACCTCGGCGGAGAGGGGAGTGAGCGTGGCTGGTGGGGACAGGCTCAACGGAACAGGCCGATTAGGCCTCCTAGAATCGCTGTTCGCAACGCCGTTGAGGACAGGTCTTGGCCAATAGCTTCGCCAAGTTGGCGCGCTCGGCTGAGCTCTCGGGACGCCTGCAGGTGTCTAAGGAGCCCATCGAGAACCCTCCCTACGACATCCACAAGCTGGGTGATGAGGTCCTGCGCGAGCCGGCGCGACGCATCGGCAAGGTGGATGACGCGGTGCGCAAGCTGGCCACCGACATGCTCGTCAGCATGTACGCCGCCAAAGGCATCGGTCTGGCCGCTCCCCAGATCGGCGTGAATCAGCAGTTGCTGGTGATTGACCTGGAGTTGGAGGATCCCAGCAGCCCTCCTTTGGTCTTGATCAACCCGGAGATCACCTCCGTCGGCGGCGGGCTCTGCACCTATGAGGAGGGTTGCTTGAGCATCCCCGGGGTCTATCTGGATGTGGTGCGCCCCAGCGTGGTGGACGTCAGCTACCGCGATGCCTTTGGCCGTCCCAAGCGGATGAAGGCCGATGGCCTGATGGCCCGCTGCATCCAGCACGAGATGGATCACCTCAACGGGGTGCTCTTCGTCGATCGGGTCACCGACGAGGAGAAGCTCGTCGAGGGCCTCAATGAAAAGGGCTTTAATCGCTCCGACGTTCACACCATCGCCTGAGCCTTCGAGATGCCGATGAAACCCCTGGCGGGACTGTTTCTCGCCCTGGCTTGCGTGCTGGGTATTGCAGCCACTGGCTCGGTCTTCGAGTTGGCCTACGGCGACCCTGAGCTGGGGGTCAAGACCACCGGCACGATCTTGGGCCTGGCCCTGCCGGGAACGCTGATCAGCCTGCTGGTGGCGATCCGGATCAATAAGCCGGCCTGAGGGACTGGCGCCGCTGGCGATCACTTTTACGATCAGCCCCTGCCAACCCAAGCGACTCTGTGTTTTCTCTGGTCCGATCCCTGGCTGCCCTGCTTCCGCTTGCCGGCCTGATGGCTGGCGGCGTGCAGGCCAAAGCGTTGTTTGACGCTGTGGAGGTGGACCAGACCAAGTTCGTCATCGTCGCGGCTCCGATCGGCACCGGCGAACGGGCTCAGCTGAACATCTACGAACAGCGCAAGGACACCCGGCCCTGCTTTGCCCTGGCCGAGGAAGGGCCGGTCAAGGTCGATCCCCTGCTCTCCAGTTTTGACTTCACGGGGATCTGCAGCCGTTACATCGACGGCAATGGCTATTCCCTGCGGGTTGGGGAGGAGGACCTCGCCAGCACCTACCGCATCAGTGTTGTGCGCGAGAAGGGGGACAACGTGCTGATGGCGTTCCCCTCCAAGCCGAGTGCAGGGCCGGAGATGGTGATTGCCCGCAGCGGCGGCCACAGCCAAAACACCGACTACCTGCTGCTCCAGCCCGAGCCGGGCTGGAAGTTGATGCGGCGCCAGTTCGGTGGACGCAACCTGGGGCACGTGTACATCTACCGGGACAGCTGGCCGGTGGCGGAGCAGCCCGCGACCACCGGTGATCAACCAGCGCCTGAGGCTCCTGTTCCAGGGCTCTGGTGAAGAGCACTTGCTACCATCTTCAAACTGCAAAATTCCTAGATCGGTTTTATGACCCAGGTCACCGTCGGCGAGAACGAGGGCATTGAGTCGGCGCTGCGCCGCTTCAAGCGCCAGGTCTCCAAGGCCGGGATCTTCGCCGATCTCAAGCGCCTGCGTCACCACGAGACCCCCGTCGAGAAGTACAAGCGCAAAGCCCAACAGCGCCGCCGCCGCCGCTGAGCCTCGGCTTCAGCCCAAGCGTCCCTGCGGGAATCGGTAGAAACACCGATTCCCGCTTTTTCATGGCTACCAATGATGGAGAAGGTCTCCGTCGAGGTGCGCTGTGAAGCAGTTAATCAGTGCCATCAACCGCTGGTTTGGCAAGAGCGTGGGCAATGCCTTCGGCAATCCCCTCGAGGAGCGGCAGCACCTGCCCCCCAACGTGGGCGTTCAGCCCTATCGCGATACCCCGCCCCACAAGCACTAGGCCGTAAAGCTGCGGTAGGTCAGGGCCTCGGCCACGGCTTGGGGCCCGACCTGATCGTCGTCGTTGAGATCCGCGATCGTTCGGGCCACGCTCAGCAGCCGCTGACCGCTGCGGGCTGAGAGCGCCCGAGCGGCCATGACCTGCTCCCAAAGGGCCAGCGTGTCCTGGCTGAACGCGCCCGTATCGCGCAGGTCGCGGGCGCTGAGCCTGTGGTTGCTCCCTGCACCTGGATTGCGCTGCTTCATGCGCAGGCGCGCCTGCTGGATGCGCTGGGAGGCGGAGGCTGTCGATTCCGGGGGCCTCCGCTCGCTGGAGGCGCTGTAGCCCTGCCGCAGGACCTGCGCGGGCACCCGTTGCATCACGACCTGGAGGTCGATGCGATCGAGCAACGGGCCCGAGAGGCGGCCCCAGTAGCGCTGGCGCTCGGATGTGGTGCAGCTGCAGTCGTGCTCCGGGTCGCCGTACCAGCCGCAGGGACAGGGGTTGGTGGCGGCCACCAGGCTGATGCAGCAGGGGTAGTGGAGCTGCTGCTTGGCCCGGCTGAGCCGGAGGGTTCCCTGCTCGAGCGGTTGCCGCAGTTGATTGAGCACATCGCGGCGGAACTCCCCCAGCTCATCGAGAAAGAGCACGCCCCGGTGGGCCAGGGCCAATTCCCCCGGCCTTGGGCAACTGCCGCCGCCCAGGAGTGCCGCGCTGGAGCAGCTGTGGTGCGGGCTGCGGAAGGGCCGGGTGCGGATCAATCCGCCCAGCTGCTCCAGTTCACCTGCCACCGAATAGAGCTGGGTGATCTCCAGCTGCTCCGCTGGGCTGAGGGGCGGCAGCAGTCCGGCCAGGCTCTGGGCCAGCAGGGTTTTGCCGCAACCGGGCGGGCCGACCAGCAGGAGGTGATGGCCCCCGGCCGCTGCGATCTCCAGGGCCCGCCGGCCGTGGGCCTGGCCCTGGATCTCCTGCAGGTCCACGGGAATCGGCGTGGGCTGTGGTGTGTCGCTTGAGGGCTGCAGCGGGCCGGGGCTGTAGTCCGGCTGCAGTGCCTCGAGCGCTTCGCACAGGCTGCTGACTGGGCGCACCTCCAGGCCGCTGACCAAGCGAGCCTCAGGGCCGTTGGCCTGGGGGACCAGCAGGGCCCGGGCCCCCGCCCGCTGGGCGGCCAGGGCGATGGAGAGGGCGCCGCGGATCGGTCGCAACTGGCCATCGAGACCCAGCTCCCCGCAACACCAGATCCCCTCCAGTCGCGCGGGCTCGAGCTGCCCGCTGGCACAGGCCAGGGCGAGGGCGATGGGGAGATCAAAGCTGGGGCCCTGTTTGCGCCGGTCGGCCGGCGCCAGGCTGACGATCACCCGCGAGAGGGGCAGCCGTAGGCCGCTGTTGCGCAGGGCTGAGCGCACCCGCTCCCTGGATTCCTGAACGGCTGCATCGGCCAGACCGACGATCACCAGGGCCGGGAGTCCCGGGGCGAGATCCACCTCGACCTGGACGGGGTAGGCCTCGATTCCCGCTAACGCGGCGGTGCTTGATCGTGCCAGCATCGGCTCATGGACAGCGCTCTATAGACGTTCCACCGCTGTTTCACCAGCCCATGGCCGACGCCGCTGACCTCGCCAGCAACGACACGATTTTTGGCCGCATCCTGCGGGGGGAGATCCCGTGCGATCAGGTCTATGCCGATGAGCAGTGCCTGGCCTTCCGCGACGTGGCTCCGCAGGCACCGGTGCACGTCCTGGTGATCCCCCGCGAGCACATCGTCAACCTGGCGGAGGCCGAGGCCAGCCAGGAGCAGTTGCTGGGCCATCTGCTGCTGGTGGCCGCCAAGGTGGCCAAGCAGGAGGGACTGAGCGGTTTTCGAACGGTGATCAATAGCGGTGAGGAGGCCGGCCAGACCGTCTTTCACCTGCATGTGCACCTGATTGGTGGCCGTCCCTTGGCTTGGCCTCCAGGCTGAGTTCCCAGCGGCGAGAATGACGGCATCTGAACGCCGTCATGAATCCCCTGCAGGCCTTCCGCCGTCAGCTCATCAAGCTGCAGCGGCTGGCGCAGCCCTATTTCCTTCCCGTCGAGGAGACCAGCGGTTGGCAGTTTCTGCTGCTGATCGTTGCCCTGCTCGCGGTGGTGGCCGGCAGCACCCTGCTGCTGCTCAGCGGGGTGCTGGCCCTCAGCGGTGCGCTGATCCCCGAGTTCCAGGCCCGCTTCCTGCCGGGTGTTCCCCAGCAGATCGCCGCCCTCTGGGCGAGCCCGGCCGGCCCCATCTTGATGGTGCTGTTTGCCGCAGGGATCGGCAGTTTTGTCTCCCTGCGCAGCAAGTTGCGTCAGGGGCGCTGGCTCCCCTGGGTGCTGCTGGGGGTGATCACCCTGTTGATCCTGGTGATCAACGGCATCAACGTCGGCATTAGCTACGTCGCCCGCAACGTTGAAAACGCACTCGTCACCTACAAGGTCGAGGAGTTCTGGCAGATCGTCGCGATCTATGCCTTTTGCCTGGTGCTGGCCCTGCCGATTCGGGCTCTGCAGAGTTATCTGATCCCCCGCTTGGGTTTGCTCTGGCGGGAGTGGCTCAGTGGTCGCCTGTTGCGCCGCTATCTGACCAATCGGGCCTACTACGTCCTCAATCCCAATGATGAGGCGGCTGAAGAGATTGATAACCCGGACCAACGGATTTCCCAGGACACCGCGAGTTTCACCGGCACCAGCCTGAGCGTCAGCGTTGAGGTGGTCTCCGCTGTCTTGACCTTCCTGAGCTTCATTGTGGTGCTCTGGACGATCAGCTCCACCCTGGCCCTGTGGCTGCTGATTTATTCCCTGGGCGGCACCGCCGTGATCGTCTTCGCCAGCCGCAAGCTGGTGGCCCTGAACTATGACCAGTTGAGGCTGGAGGCGGACTTCCGCTACGGCCTGGTCCACATTCGGGACAACGCCGAGTCGATCGCCTTCTACCGCGGTGAACAGCAGGAATCACGGGAGGCAGAGCGCCGCCTGGGTGGCGCGATTCAGAACTACAACAAGCTGATTGTTTGGGAGGCGCTGATCAGCGTGATTCAGCGCTCCTATGACTACTTCTCTCGCTTTTTGCCCTGGCTGGTGATCGCTCCGATTTACTTCGCCAAGGAGGTGGATTTCGGCGTCTTTGCCCAGTCCGGTATTGCTTTCTCCCAGGTGTTGTTCTCGGTGAGTTTCATCGTGAACAACATCGATCGCCTGGCGGCCTTCTCAGCGTCCATCAGCCGACTGGAGGGGTTCCAGGGCAAGGTCGAGGCCATCAGTGAGGTCAACGCTGAGCAGCAGCGCTTGAGCGAGGAGCAATCCAGCACTGGGGCCTCGGGTTCCCTGTTGGTGCGCCACGTGGATCTGGTGCCCCCCAACAGCGATCGGCGTCTGATTGAGGACCTCAGCTTGGAGGTGGGGCCGGGGCAGCGGGTGCTTGTCGTGGGCCCCAGCGGTTGCGGCAAGACCTCGTTCCTGCGCCTGGTCAGTGGCCTTTGGCCCGCTGCCCGCGGTGAGGTCCAGCGCCCGCCCCACCAGGAGTTGCTGTTCATCCCCCAGAAGCCCTACATGATTTTGGGCAGCCTGCGGGAGCAGCTCTGCTATCCCCAGGAGCCCCAGCGCTTCAGCGATGAGCACCTCCGCAGTGTCCTCAATGAGGTGCGGCTGTCGGCCTTGGTGCAGCGCTACCCGGATTTCGACATCAAGCAGGACTGGCCGCGGCTGCTGTCCCTGGGTGAGCAGCAGCGCCTGGCGTTCGCCCGCTTGCTGCTGAATTCCCCGCGCTTTGTCGTGCTGGATGAGGCCACCAGCGCCTTGGACGTGGCCACCGAGAAGCACCTCTATGAGCTGCTCTCCCAACGGGAGATGGCCTTCGTGAGCGTGGGTCACCGCCCTAGCCTCAAGAGCTTCCACGACCTGGTGCTCGAGCTCGATGGCCAGGGGGGATGGAAGCTGATTCCCGCCACCAGCTATGACTTCAGCCAAGGAGCCTGATCCGACGATGTCCGAGACGCCCGAGGTCCCTGCGACCAGCGCCACCACCAACGACGCTCCTGCCTTTGGTTGGAGTGGTTACGCCGAGCGGGTGAACGGTCGCTTCGCGATGGTTGGTTTCGTGGCGATCCTCGTGGTCGAGGCGCTCAGTGGGGAGACCTTCCTGCGCTGGGCTGGTTTTGTGGGCTGAGGTTCCCTTAGGGAATCTCCAGGAGATCGATCTGCCAGAGCCCGCCGCGGCTGACCTCCACCGCCAGCACGCGCCCATCGGCACTGAAGCTGACCTGGCGCGGAACCCCGGCGGGCTCCATCGGCAGCAGCTGCGTGGCCTGGAGGCTGCGCTTGTAGAGCACCAATTCCGTGCGGTCCTCCCGTTGGCGCACGACCGCTAGCCGTTCAGCGTTTTGATCGACCGCAACGCTGATCGGCAGAGCATCGGGGCGATTCAGCCCCGGTAAGGGGACCGGGTTGCGGCGGTTGACGTCGATCAGCTGCACCTGCACGCGCCCATTGCCGCGGGCGGCGATCAGGGCTAGCCATCCCCCGGCCAGCGAGGGGCTCCGGCCCTGCCCCAGTTGGTTGAGCTGCTGGTTCAGTCCCGGCAGGGGGCGCAGACGTCCGCCAGCACAGCCGCTGAGCAGCAGCAGCGTCGCGCCAGCACTGAGCAGAAGACGGATCAAGGCTCGACTCCTGGCCCGCCGCCGCTCTCGCGCTGCCCTGGGGCGAGGTCCGGCTCCAGCAGTCCGCTGAGGTCGTAGATCTGCAGTCGGGTGCTGCCCTGGGAGGTGAGCTCCACCGCCAGTTGACGGGCATCGGGGGCCAGGCTGAGCCGCCTGGGTTCGGCGTTGCCCGGCAGGAAGAGGGGCTGCAGTGCTCCGCTGGCCCGATCTTCAATCACCGCCTCCCGGCGCGCCCCCCGCTGGATCAGCAGGGCGAGGTAACGGCCGTTCCAGCTCAGGGAGGGGGAGCTGTGGGGTTGATGCCGCTTCAGGTGGCGCAGGGGCAGAACTTTGCCGCTCCGCCGTTCCTGCAGCAGGACGGTGGTGCGCCCGCCGCGCTCCACCAGGGAGGCCAGAAGGCGACCATCGCCGCTCAGCGCTGGTTGTTCGCGGTTCTCAGCGCCGTTGAGCCCCAGGGGGCTGGCGCTCTGGCGGCGCAGGCCGCAGCCGCCGATGGCCAGCAGCAAGCCAGCCAGCACCAACGCTTTGGCGGGCAAGGGCCTCAGTCGTCGAAACGGGAGCTGTTGTCGCGAGGGGCACCGCCAGCGGCGGGGCGAACGGGACGGAACTCAGCGTCACTCACTCCGGCGTCCGCGTCAGGTTTCGCTGCGGTGGACTGATAGGGCGCGCCCTGGGGAACGCCGGGATTGCTGGGGCTGCGGCTGCCTTCAGGAGCGGGGGAGCCCATGGGGCTGCCGCGCCGGCTGGAGCGGGGCATCTCCTCGGGCCGGCTGTTGGGGCGGCTGCCGCGGCGCATCTCCTCGCGGCCTTGGCGGCGGCTGCCGAATTCTGCTGAGCCAGCTTGGGCTCCACCGGCGCGGAAGCGGCCGGACTGTTCGGGTTCGCGCGCTGGGCGTGCCGATCGGTCCTGACCCTGCCAGTCATCGCGGGAGGCGGCCCGCTCGGGGATGGCTGCTCGGGCTGGACGACGGGGGCGGTAGAAGTCGTCTTCTTCACGCTCGCCGTAGCTGTCGTCGCGGGAGCGAATCCGACGCCGAAGCGGCTGGGGATCGTCGAAACGATCGGCGTCATCACGGAAATCGCGACCACCACCCATGCGGGGCCGGGGCGCGGGTTCCTCGTCGTCGTCGAAGTAGGACGAGCGGCGGGCCTGCTCCGTCGTCACGCCACGCAGCCGAACGCTCTCGTAGCCGAAGAAGACGGTGGTAGCGGCCAGCAGGAACTGACCGAACTGGAGGATCGGATCAAGGCGCCAGCCTTGAAAAAAGAGAATGCCGCCGCAGAGAAGCCCAACGGCGGCAAAAAACACGTCGTAGTCGCGCGCCAGAGCCGGCTTGAAGCTCCTCATGAAGTAGAGGAGAGCCCCGCCGACGGCCAGCACGATCCCGACAATGCTGGCCCAATTCAGGCTGGCGTTAACCACAGATCGATTTGCCCTTTCAGGTCACTGTAGGCCCGGCGTCGAGGCCAGCAGCTGCCGCAGCAGTCCCGCAGAGGGATCAGAGCTTGCGATCAACGCGGTCGTTCTGGCTGATCAGGATCACGGCGGCTGCCACAGGGATGACCACGATCACGGCGCCCCAGACAAGGCTGCTCAGAAAATTGGCGAGGGAAGGGGTCATGACAGTGCCGAATCCGCGGGCAATCCTAGGCAGTGATGGCAACTTCCTACGATTGCGGAGCAGCTGCTTAGAGCTTTGTGACGGGACCCGATGGCTCCAGCCTGGAACTGCTCCGTCTGGTGCTGCCCCCCTTCACCATGGGCCTGGGCCTGTTGCTGTCGGCTTGGACCCTGCTGTTCCTGTTCCGGATCGTCCTGACCTGGTATCCCCAGGTCGATCTCAGCCAGGGTGTCTTGCGGATCGTGGCCGTCCCGACTGAGCCGGTTCTGGCGCTGAGCCGCAAGCTGATTGCGCCGATTGGCGGCGTCGATGTCACCCCGGTGATCTGGGTCGGACTGGTCAGCCTGATCCGCGAGCTGCTGGTGGGTCAGCAGGGCCTCTTGACCCAGATGGTGATGCGCCTGAGCGTGCTGCCGGCCTAGCCGTTCGGCAGCATCTCCTGCTCCACGAACTTGGTGTGGACGTCGCCGGAGATGAATTCCGGGCGCTCCAGCAATTGCAGGTGGAATTCGATCGTGGTGGGAATGCCGGTGACGGCGCATTCCGCCAGGGCGCGCTTGAGCCGCTTGAGGGCGTGGTCGCGATCCTTACCCCAGACGATCAGCTTGCCGATCAGGGAGTCATAGAAGGGTGGGATCTCATAGCCCGTGTAGACGTGGCTATCGAAACGGACGCCTGGGCCGCCGGGGGGAAGCCAGCCGGTGATCTTGCCGGGGGCGGGCCGGAAGTTCTGGCGCGGGTCCTCGGCGTTGATGCGGACCTCGATCGCATGGCCCGTGAGTTTGATCTCCTCTTGGCTAAAGGAGATGGGCTCGCCGCCGGCGATCCGCAGCTGCTCGGCAATCAGGTCGACCCCGCTCACCATCTCGGTGACGGGATGCTCCACCTGGATCCGGGTGTTCATCTCCATGAAATAGAAGTTGCCGGTGCGATCCACCAGGAACTCCACGGTGCCGGCGCCCTCGTAGCCGATGGTGCGGGCTGCCGCGACCGCTGCGTCTCCCATGCGGCGACGCAGCTCAGCATTGATGGCGACGCTGGGGGCCTCTTCCAGCAGTTTTTGGTGGCGCCGCTGAATCGAGCAGTCCCGCTCTCCGACGTGGACGACGTTGCCGTGGCGGTCGGCCAGCACCTGCACTTCGACGTGCCGGGGCCGGTCGATGAATTTCTCCATGTAGAGGCCGGGGTTGCCAAAGGCGGCTTCCGCTTCGCCCTGGGCGGCCTTGAAGAGGTTGTCGAGTTGGTCCGCTGAGGGGACCAGGCGCATCCCGCGGCCACCGCCACCGGCGGTGGCTTTGATCATCACGGGATAGCCCATGGATTCCGCCAGGGTCCTGGCTTCATCCACGTTCTCCAGCAGCCCTTCACTGCCGGGGATGGTGGGAACGCCCACCTTCTGCATGGTGGCCTTGGCCGTGGACTTGTCGCCCATCGAGCGGATGGAGTCCGGCGAGGGTCCGACAAAGGTCAGGCCGTGGTCAGCGCAGATCTCGGCGAACTTGTCGTTTTCCGCCAGGAAGCCGTATCCGGGGTGGATCGCATCGGCACCCCGGGAGGTGGCGGCCGCCAGGATGTTGGGGATATTGAGATAGCTCTTGCTGCTGGGTGCATCGCCGATGCAGACCGCTTCATCAGCGAGCTGGACGTGCAGGGCGTTGCGGTCGACCGTGCTGTAGACGGCGACGGTGGGGATTCCTAATTCCCGGCAGCTGCGCAGGATCCGAAGAGCAATTTCGCCGCGGTTGGCGATCAGCAGTTTGCCGATGGGCATCCAGTGGCAGTCCGGCGAATCCGGCAGGGCGGGCCGGGTGGACTGTATCAGTGATGACTGGGCCCATCCCCTTGCTGGGCGGGGTCAGGCGATGGGTATATTGCCTGGGCAGTGCATCAGTGCTGCACCCCTCACGCCACCGTTTTTCGGTGGTGGACTCCCCCCGAGATTCCAGACCAGGACTTCGTTTTGGCTTGGACGCTCACTACCACGCGGATGTGGTGGAATTGGTAGACACGCACGTTTGAGGGGCGTGTGACTTCGGTCTTGCGAGTTCAAGTCTCGCCATCCGCATCGTTCAGAGCTCCGCAGCGTGAAGCCTGCCGCCGCTGAGCCCAATCCACACGGCGATGCCTGCATCGTCCTGGTCTGCAATGGACCTGGTGAGCTGGCCACCTGGGTGCGGCCCCTGGCCCAGCGGTTGCACCGTGAGTTGCCCCTGCGGCCCCTGACGCCTGGGGCGCCGATGGCCCTGCAGTTGGTCTTGGTGCCCTGCCCCAATGCCACGGGCATTGAGCACCAGGTGGCGGATCGGATGGGCTTGTTTGAGCGGATCAGTCCGGCCAAGCGCTTCTGGAGTCTGTTGCTCAGGCCCCAGCGCTTGGGCCGTTGGCCCCGTCGTGGCGTTGTGGTGTTCCTCGGGGGCGATCAGTTCTGGACCGTGCTGCTCTCAGCGCGCCTGGGCTATCGCCACATCACCTATGCCGAATGGGTGGCGCGCTGGCCCCGCTGGAACGACCGGATTGCGGCCATGGGGCCGGCGGCGGCGGATCGCCTGGCGCGGCGTTGGCAACCCCGCTGCCAGGTGGTCGGTGACCTGATGGCGGATCTCTCGGAGGCCGCGCGCTCGGAGCGCCCCTTGCCCCAGGGGGAATGGGTGGCGTTGATGCCCGGTTCCAAACGCGCCAAGTTGCAGGTGGGCGTGCCGTTTTTGCTGGAGGCCGCTGATCGTCTGGCGGCCCAGCGGCCGGGTATCCGCTTTCTGCTGCCGGTGGCTCCGACCACCAGTGTTCAGGAGTTGCTGGCCTACGGCAGTGCGGCGAATCCGATCGCGCAGCACTACGGCTCGGGTGAGCCGGTGCTGGAGGGCTCTGACTTGGTGACCCCCGCTGGCTCGCGGATTCGCTTGGTGGAGGAGCAGCCAGCCCACGGGGTGCTGAGTCAATGCCAACTGGCCTTGACCACCGTCGGGGCGAACACCGCGGAGTTGGGTGCCCTGGGGGTGCCGATGATCGTGCTGGTGCCGACCCAGCACTTGCATGTGATGCAGGCCTGGGATGGGGGCATTGGAATCCTGGCCCGCCTGCCCTTCTTGCGTTGGCTGCTGGGGGCGGCCTTGACGGCCTGGCGGATGCGCAACCACGGCTTCTTGGCCTGGCCCAATATCTCCGCAGGCCGCCAGGTGGTGCCCGAGCGGGTCGGGGCGATCACACCCCAGGAGATCGCCGCTGAGGCCGCCGATTGGTTGGCCCATCCGCAGCGCCTGGAGGGGATGCGGGAGGACCTGCGCAGCCTGCGGGGGCAGCCCGGGGCCGTGGCGGCTCTGGCTGGGATGGTGCGGGAATTGCTGCCGCCGCCTTCTGCTGGCGCTGCCTAGTTTGAGCGGGTTTCCCAGGCTTCCAAGCGATGGCTGACGCCGCCCAGCACGACAACGAGCAATGGCGCGAGAAGCTCACCCCTGAGCAGTTCCAGGTGGCCCGCATGGGCGGGACCGAGCGGGCCTTCACCGGGATCTACTGGGACAACAAGGCCAAGGGGATGTACCGCTGCGTCTGCTGCGGCAGTGAGCTGTTCAGCTCTGAGACCAAGTTCAACTCCGGCACCGGCTGGCCGAGCTTCTGGGATGGGGCCAAGGAGGGCGCCATCAGCACCCACTCGGACACCAGCCACGGCATGGTCCGCACCGAGATCAAGTGCGCCAACTGCGATGCCCACCTGGGTCACGTCTTCAATGACGGCCCCACGCCCACCGGGCTGCGCTACTGCGTCAATTCCGCGTCCCTGAATTTTGAGGAGGAGAAGGGCTAGGCCCTTCCCTCACCAGGGATCGCCGCCGCCGGAGGGCTCCCGCCGCCGCGGCAGGGGTGCCCGCTCGTCGAAGGGCTCATAGGGCTCGACGTCCAGGGGGGACTCATCGCGCACATAGCGGCGCGGTGCGGGCTCCTCATCGAGATAGCGGCGCTGGCGCAGGGGCTCGCGTTCGCGGCGCTGCTCCACCTCGACGTAGTCGTAGTCCTCTTCCGGTTCGAAGCGGCGGTTGGTGGCCGGCTCGATGCGGCGCTGCTCCTCCTGGGCGGTGGGTTGCCCCGCGGCCAGTTGGTTCTCGACGGGAACCATGTTCAGGCGATAGCGCTCGCGTTCCTCCTGCTCCCAGCTGGGGCCACCGACGCCGAGCTTTTCGAGCAGGCCGGTGCCGAGCTGCTTGAGCTTCTCCTCGGCGCCCTCATAAACAATGATCCGATCGGGACCGCTGCTGACGATCTCTTCAACGGTCAGCTCCCAGGTGCTGAGCACCCCCTCGCCGAGCAGCGGGACACCAACGGCTCCGAGCACCAGGGTGGTGAGTTCGCCGGTCTCGATGTCAAAGCTGAAGCCCAGCACGCGGCCCAGCTGCTCCCCGGATTCGGTGATCACCTGGCAGTTGATCACCCGGGAATAACGGTCCGGATCGAAGTTCTCCGAGAGGGAGTCAGCCGAATCCACCAGGATCACATCGCCCACTTGGCGGATGCTCTCCAGGGGCATCCAACGGGGCAGGCCCGGCAGAAAACGCGTGAGCGGGTTGTCCCGCAGGCCCAGGGAGACCACCTCGCGGCGGTCGATATCCACCACAACTTCGCCCACCACACCCAGACGCCGGCCGGTGTCCCGGGTGATCACCTGGGTGCCCATGAGCTCCGAGCGCAGCCAGAGGCGGTCGCTGGGGGTGGCCGCTGGGTCGCTTCCGGGTGGAGTGCTTGTCATGGGCGCATTGTGACCGAAAACCTGTCGGAGCTTGGTTAGGCCGCCGGGGGTAATCCCACCACCTGGGTGTGGGCCCCGCGGGCTTGGGTCACACCGATGGTGCGGGTGGCGGCCCCAATCATCGGACGGCGGTGGCTGACCACCAGGAACTGGGCGGCATCGGCCTGCTGGGCGATCAGGGCGGCGAGCCGCTCGACGTTCACGCCATCGAGGAAGCTGTCGACCTCATCAAGGGCGTAGAAGGGCGACGGGCGGAAGCGCTGCAGGGCAAAGAGGAAGCTCAGGGCCGTCAGGGACTTCTCGCCGCCGCTCATGGAGGCCAGGCGGCGCACGGCCTTGCCCTTGGGGTGGGCCACCAGGTTGAGGCCGCCCTCGAGGGGAGCCTCCTGGTTTTCCAGCTGCAGGAAGCCCTCGCCGTCGGAGAGGCCGGCAAAGATGTCGCGGAAGTGCTCATCGACGGCGTTGAAGGCCTCCATGAAGGCCTCCTGGCGCAGGGTGGCCACGGTTTCGATGCGCAGCAGTAGCTCCTCGCGTTCTTTGCAGAGGACGTCGAGGCGCTCCTGCAGGTCCGCCAGCCGCGTCTCGAGTTCTTCGAGCTCCTGCAGGGCAAGCATGTTGACCGGCTCGAGGGCCTCCATGCGCTGCTGCAGGCTCTTGAGCTCGGCCTGAAGCGCCTCGAGGCCGTTCTCGCGCACCTCCTCGGGGATCTCAGGCAGGGGATCGGGGAGCTCCCGTTGCAGCTGCTCCAGCCGGCCGCCGCTGCTGCGCTCCTCCTCGGCCAGGGCCAGGAGTTCCTCGCCCAGGCGCTGCAGTTCCCATTCCTGTTGTTGCAGGGCCTGGCGCTGCTTGGCGAGTTGGGCCTCGGCTTCGTCGCGGGCGCGGCGCCGCTCACCAAAGCGGGTTTGCAGCTCCTGCTGCTTGGCCTCGAGGGCGCTGCGCTTCTGTTGATCGGCCTGCTGCTGCTCCTTCCACTGGGTGCGCTCAGCGATCAGGGCATTGACGGCCTGGGCGAGCCGCTGCTCTTCCCCGCCCAGGGCTTGGAGTTGGCTGCTGACCCGCTCGGCGGCCAGTCCCCTCTCCCGGCGGGCGGCCAGCAGGTTGTCGCGTTCCTGTCTGGCCTGGGTCAGGGCGGCATCGGCGGCCTCGAGTTCCTGCTGCAGGCCCTGCCAGCGCTCGCTGTCGCCGCTGGCTTGGGCACTGGCTTCACTGGCCTCCAGCTGCTGCAGGGCTTGCTGCAGCGGGGTGAGTTCCGTGGCGATGGCCTGCAGGCGCTGCTGCCCGCCGCCCAGGTCGGTCTCGATCTGCTTGATCCGCGCGCTGAGCTGATTGCGGCGTTCCTGCAGCGGGCCGCTGGCCCGTTGGGCGGCCGTGCGCTCGGCGTCCAGGGCGGCCTTGCGTTGCTCCAGCCGGCTGAGCTGCGGCCGCAGTTCTTCGAGGGACCGTCCGAGCTCGGATTCCTTGCGCTTGCTGGCCAGCAGGGTTTCCCCGAGCTCCAGCAGACGCCGGCGCAGGGGTTCGGCTTCGTCGGCGTCGCTGGCGGCACCGAAGCTGAGTTGATTGCCCCGCTGTTGCAGGCTGCCTCCGGTCATGGCCCCGCTCTTCTCGAGCAGTTCGCCATCGAGGGTGACGGCGCGGCAGCGGCCCAGTTCGCGGCGGGCGCTGGCGAGATCCCGGAAGACCAGGGTGTCGCCGAAGACGTAGCGGAAGACCTCGCCATAGACGGGCTCAAAGCGCACGAGCTCCACGGCCCGCCCCACCAGACCGTCGCCGCCCACGGCTGCGCCACCGCGCTCAAAGGCGGCGCCGTTGCGCATGGCCCCGCCCCCGCCACGGATCTTGTTGAGGGGCAGGAAGGTCAGGCGACCCGCCCGGCGGCTCTTGAGCAGATCGATCGCCCGGGCGGCAATGCGGTCGTCATCGACCACCACTTGGCCAAGGCGGGCGCCGGCGGCCACCTCCAGGGCGAGGCGATGGGCTTCCTCCACCTCGGCGAGTTGGGCGACGGGGCCGTGGATGCCCTCGAGTCCAGCCTCGAGCAGCAGGCGCAGGGCTCCGGTGCCGCGGCTTTCCTGGATGGTTTCCCGCCGGGACTCCATCCGGGCGATGTCTCGCTCCAGGCTGACCTGCTCCTGCTCGAGCCGTTGGCGGGTGCGCTGCTGCAGCGCGAGGGCTTCGGCGAGCTCCTGGGCGCGGGTCTGCTGGGCCTTGAGCTCATCGAGCAGTTGATGCCACTCGTCCTCCAGGGCGGTGAGGGAGCTGGAGACCCCATCGCTGCTGGCGGCGTCCTGTTGCAGTTGCTCCTGCAGTTCTCCCAGGCGTTCCTGCTCTTGGCGCAGGCGCTCGACGAGCTGCTGCTGTTCGGCCTGCAGCGGGGAGAGCTTGGCCTGGAGCTCCTGGCGTTGGCGGCTGCGCTGCTTTTGCTCTTCCAGCCAGCTGCCGCTGCGGCCGGCCACTTCCCCCAGGCGACGGCGGGAGAGTTCGACGGCGGCTTCGGCAGTGCGGCAACCCGCTTCGGCCTCCTCCAGGCTGGCCTGATCGTCAGCGCTGTTGAGCTGGCTTTGCTGCTGCTTGAGGTCGGCTTGCTGGCGGCCGAGCTCCATCCGCTGACGCTGGAGTTCCTCGGCGCCCTGTTGGTGTTTCTCCGCTTGGCGGCTGAGTTCCCTGGCGCTGGCCTCCAGGCCGGCGAGCTCGGACTGCACCGCCAGTAGCTGATCTTCCCCAAGGGCTTTGACCTCGGCCTGCAGGGCGTCGAGGGCTTTGGAGGCGGTCTCGAGGGTGCTTCGACCTTCGCTGACGCTCTGGCGCTCGTTCTCTTGCTGGCGCTTGAGCGCCTCCTGGCGGCTCTGCAGTTGTTTGAACTGGGCCTCGGCCTGCTCGAACCCGAGCACCTGCTCCTGCAGCCGGCCCCGCTGGAAGCGCTCCCGCAGCTCCTGGTAGGTGCGGGCTTTGGCGCAGTCCCGCTCCAGCTTTTGCCGGGAGACCAGCAGTTCCTGCTGGACGATGGCGCAGCGCTCTTCCCGGTCCTGCACGTCCGAGAGCTTGGAGCGGGTCTGCTCGATGCGGGAGTCGAAGAGGGCCACCCCGGCGAGCTCATCGATGATTCCGCGGCGGTCGCGGGAACTCATCGAGACGATGCGGGTGACGTCGCCCTGCATGACGACGTTGCTGCCTTCCGGGTCCACCCGCAGCCGCCGCAGCTGGGTTTGCAGCTGCTGGAGATTGCAGGGGATGCCGTCGGCGCTGTAGGTGCTGGCGTAGGTGCCGCCGGGGGCAATGCGCAGCCGGCGGGTGACGGTCCACTCGGTTTGCCCGGGTTTGATCCAGGGGCCCTCTTCGGGTGCCTCGAGACCCTGTTCGGCCTCATCGGGCTGCCAGTCGCTCAGGTCGAAGCGAACGGAGACGACCGTTTCGGCCGCTTTGCCCTGCTTGAGCTTGGAGCTGTTGACCAGGTCGGGCAGTCGCTCCGCCCGCATGCCGCGGCTGCTGGCGAGGCCCAGACAGAAGAGGACCCCATCGAGGATGTTGCTTTTGCCCGAGCCGTTCGGGCCGGTGACCACCGTGAACCCCTCGTCCAGTGGGATCGACATCGATCCGCCAAAGGACTTGAAGTGGGTCAGCTCTACCTGATTGATGTGAACCAACAGGCCCGAGCGTCGAGCACCAGAAAGGTAGCCGACCCTCTGTCGATTTCAAGGCATGGTCACTACGGTGTGGTGGCTGTCCCACGGCTCCATGGACTCAGGCACGACCAGCAACGGTGTCCCCCAGGAGCCCGTGCAGGAGCAGCCCTGGCGGGCCAAGATCGAGCCGGAGGAGGCGCCTGAAACCGAGCCCCTCTCGCCGGTGGCGAGCCTGTTCCGGGAGCGCTTTGAGCAGTTTCTGCCGACGATTCAGCGGGAGTGGCCAGATGTCGCCCGTCACACCCTGGAGGCCACGCGGGGCAGCCTGGACACGGTGGTGGAGGTGATTGCCCGGCAGACCGGCCGTACGAGTGACGGTGTGAAGGAGCAGTTGCTGGATCTGCTGACGGTGGGCGAGGACCAGGCCCAGCAGTGGGCGGATTCCCTGCGGCCGCTGGAGGAGCAGCTGGAGCATCTGCTGGATGACCTCAATGCCAACTTGCGGCCGCGCATCGAAAAACCGGTGCGGGAGCGCCCCTTGATGGCTTTGGGATTGGCTGCTGGAGTGGGGCTACTGCTCGGTCTGTTGCTCTCCGGCCGCCGTTCGTCATGACCAGCTCCGACTCCTCTTCTTCGCAGGACGCGCCGCGGCGTGGCGTCCCCTTGAAGGCGGCCTCCCGGATCACGGGGTTGGTGGCCTCGGTGATGGACCTGCATGTCCGGATTGCCCTGAAGGAGGCCGACCGCGAGAAGCGCCGTTTGATTGGCGGGGTCGTGCTGCTGATGGCGGGCCTCTCGGCGCTGTTGATGGCCTGGTTGGCGGCCGATGTGGCGCTGCTGTTCTGGCTGCATCAGAACTGGGGCTGGAGCTGGATCCACTCCGCCCTGGGCTTGATGGCGGTGAACCTGCTGCTGAGTGCTGTGTTCCTGCGGATCGGTGGCCTGATGACCAAGGGCCCCTACCTGCCCGAAACCTTGGCGGGTCTTACGAAGACGACTCGGGCGTTGGTTGGTCGCTGAGCCAGCGGCAGAGGCCCGGCAGGGAGAGTCCCTGCAGGCTGAGGTTGAGGATCACCGTGATGAAAACGATCCCCTGGCAGTTCTGGGCCAGGACGCTCGCGGCTGCATCGCTGGGCACTCCCCGCAACAGCGGGATGGCGCCCATGACGTTGAAGGAGAGAGCCAGGGGGACCGCTCCGCGTAGGCCGCACCAGGCGATCAGCAAGGACTCCTTCAGGCTGAAGGGCGAGAGCCGCTGAAAGATCAGGACGCTCAGGGGCCGGGCGACGAGCATCAGGACCGCGGCGGTGGCCACACCGGCCGGTAGGGCGGGCAGCAGGTGGGTTGGATTCACCAGTAGACCAAAGATGAAAAAGATGCTGATCTCCGTCATGGTGTTGAACGGCAGCAGCACTTCTTGAATCGTTTGGTGGTTGATCTCGGGGCGTTGGTAGTGCTCATTGGTCATCATTAGACCGGTGATATAGACCGCGACAAAGCCCGATCCGCCCAGGATTTGTGTGCAGCCGTAATCCATAAAGGCGATGGAGATCGCCACGATGAGCAGTTGCTCCCGGTCGACCACCAGGCGGTTGATCATCACGCGGGCGACATAACCAAATCCCAGGCCCACCAGGACTCCGGAACCGATTTTTTGCAACAGGCTTGAGAAGCCGCTAATGACAACATCCGGGAGTGCTTGTCCTTGCGCTCCAACGCTGAAGAGACTGGCGGCGATGCTGAACAAAATCAGCGCCGATGGGTCATTGACGGAAGACTCAAATTCGAGCAGATCTTGAACATTTTTCGGCACATGCCGTTTGACCTGACGCAGGACCCCGAGGGTGGCTCCGGCGTCGGTGGAACCCAGGCAGGCGGCCACGAGAAGGGCTGCCCCCAGGGGGATGGCATTGCTGAGCCCCGGGGTGATGGCCGCCCCGCTTTGGGAGGTCAGCCAGACGATCGCAGCACCCAGGACCAGGGTGGAGACGGCGACCCCGGCAATGGCCAGGACGAGGCCGTATTTGAGGAAGCCACGAATGGCCTGGGTGTCGGTTTTCAGCCCGGCATAAAACAGCAGTAGGGCCAGCGAGAAGGTCTGAAGGCGTTCGACCTCGGATGGATGGATATCGAGAACCTGAAGATTGATCAGCAGGCCTAAGAAGAGAACCCCAAGAACAGCGGGAATCCCAATTCGAATCGAGAAGCGGCTGATGATCAGCGTGCCCAGATACACCGCTCCGATGAAGAGCAGTTGAATCTCGAGGGGGATCGTCATTAACCCCTGGCTGCTGGCCAGTAGGGGGGTGATCCAGTGACTCATGGCAGAAGCCTAGGGCTGGCTTTAACGGATTTCGTAGTGGAGCCAGCGGCAATCAATGCCTCCGTTGCTGATCGGAATGCGCCGGCTGGCTTTCATGCGTAGGGCGCCGGTCAGCTCCGGGTTGCCGCTGAGGAGCCAGAGGCTCCAGCCACTGCAGCGCTCTTTCACCATGGCCCCGAGATCGGCATAGAGCTGCTCGAGTTCATCGCGTTCACCAATCCGCTCGCCATAGGGCGGATTGCAGACCAGGACCCCCGGGCCGCTGGGTAGGGCGAGCGTGCGGAAATCGCCGGTTTGGAGGGTGATGGCTTCAGCGAGTCCTGCGGCCTGGGCGTTGTGTCTGGCTTGCTCCGCCACGCTGGCGTTCTGTTCGCAGCCCAGCAGCAGCGGCAGCGTGCTCAGCGGTTGCTCGCGCGATTGGGCCCGGCGCTGCTCCTCGTCCCAGAGCTCGGCGTCAAAGTCCGCCCAGCCCTCGAGGGCAAAGGGGCGATGCAGGCCTGGGGCCTGGGAGAGGGCCCAGCTGGCGGCTTCGATCAGGAGTGTCCCCGATCCACAGAGGGGATCGACCAAGGGGATGGATCCATCCCAGCCCGTCAGCCGGATCAGGCCGGCGGCCAGGTTTTCCTTGAGGGGGGCGAGGCCCATGGCGCTGCGGTAGCCGCGGCGATGGAGGCTGCCGCCAGAGCCATCGAGGCTGAGCCGTGCCTCGTGGCGGTTGAGGTGGACGTGGAGGGAGAGGTCAGGCTCCTCGAGGTCCACGGAGGAGCGCTCGCCCCAGATGTCACGCTGCAGGTCGACGACGGCGTTCTTGACCTGCAGCGCCGTGTAGTGGCTGTGGCTCAGGCCGGGATTGCTGCCGCTGACATCCACGCGGAAGCTCATCGAAGGGTGCAGCCAGCGCTCCCAGTCCAGGGCGTTCTGAATTCCGTCGTAGAGCGACTCGCGGTCATGGCAGGGGAACCGCGCGATCTCCCGGAGGAAGCGGAAGGGATAGCGGCATTGCAGATGGAGCCGATAGAGGCAGGCCATGTCCGCCTCAAAGGCCGCGGCGCGCCGCAGGGGTTGCACCTGCTTGGCGCCGAGCTTGATGAGCTCTTCGGCGCCAATCTCCTCAAGGCCCTGGGGGAGGACCGCGATCCCTTGGATCAGGCCGCTCTTGGCGAGGCGTTTGACCGGTTGCCGCTGCCAGGCCTCTGTCATGACCTCAATCGACTGGGGCGGTTGTCCTCCTCGATGGAGGTCTCTCCCATTGTGCGTTGACCCTGCAGAATGAGGGGGTCCGGTCTCGACCGGACTAGGTGGCTCACACCAGTGTTTCGGACAGCGGTTCGATTCCGCTCAGCTCCACTTCATGGGGCTGCAATGGTTTCGACGGGGCATGAGGAGGGTGACTGAAGCCTGCTCGGTAAGAGCGAACCCGTAACAGCGAACAACATCGTTCGTTTCTCCCGTCAGACCGCCCCTGTGGCTGCCTGACCCTAATTAAGGGAGATGGGGTTAGATCAGCCTTATCAACCAAATGATCCATGGGGGCTGGGAGGCCCCTTCAA
>NZ_JAFMFX010000072.1:0-8580 GCF_017855895.1 Vulcanococcus sp. CPBay_Sum15L08_68
ACGATGAACAGCTCAAAGCGCTCCACCAGACCCGGCTTGCTGCGGTGGGCCCGCGCCAACGGGGAGTTCTCCACCGGGTAATCGATCACAAAGGTGGGCTGGATCAGGGTGCTCTCGACCTTCTGATCGAAGGCTTCCACCAGCAGACGTCCCACCGAGTCCGCCAGTTCCGGCACCGCCAAACCCTGGGCCTGCATCGCCGCCGCCGCCTCAGCCCGGCTGCCAAAGCTGCTGAAGTCGAGGCCCGTCGCATCGAGCACCAGCTCGTGCATCGTCGCCCGGCGCCAGGGGGGCGTGAGGTCGATCTCCGTGCCCTGATAGCTGATGCGGGTCGTGCCGCAGACCTGCTGGCACACGTGAGCAATCAACTGCTCCGTGAGATCCATCATGTCGTTGTAATCGGCGTAGGCCTGATACACCTCAATCGAGGTGAACTCAGGGTTATGCCGGGTGCTGATGCCTTCGTTGCGGAAAATCCGGCCCAGCTCATAGACCCGCTCGAAGCCGCCCACCACCAGGCGCTTGAGGTGCAGCTCGGTGGCAATCCGCAGGGTCAGCGGCAGATCCAGGGCGTTGTGGTGGGTTTCGAAGGGACGGGCATCGGCACCACCCGGCACGCTTTGGAGCACGGGGGTTTCAATCTCAAGGAAGCCCCGCTCATCGAGCCAACGGCGGATCGAGCTGACCGCAATCGCACGGCGGCGGAAGGTTTCCCGGGTGTCCGGGGAAACGATCAGATCGAGATAGCGCTGGCGATAGCGCTTCTCCACATCGGCCAGACCATGCCACTTGTCCGGCAGGGGCTGCAGGCTCTTACTGAGCATCTGCCAGCTCTTCACCTTCACCGACAGCTCACCGCGATCGGTGCGGCGCAAGCTGCCCGTGACACCAATCAGGTCACCGGCATCGACCAAGGAAGTGAGGTGACCGAAGTCGTCTCCGAGGGTGGCCTTCTCAATGAACAGCTGAATCGGGCCCGTTTCATCCGCCAGGGTGAAGAAGGCGAGCTTGCCCATCACCCGGCGCGTCATCACCCGACCGGCGACGGAGACGGAGACATCCCGCTCCTCGCCATTCGGCAAGTCCGCATGGGCCTGCTGGAGCTCTGCGGTGCGGTGACTGGGCTCAAAGCGCAGGGCATAGGGACCCTGGCCCAACTCCGCTAGGGCCTTGCCTTTCTCGAGGCGGGTCTCGCGCAGCTCAGACAAAAGACCGAATCAATCAGCGTTCGGCCATCCTGCAGGATCAGCTGGCGGCCGCCATCGGGGCGTTCTCGCCCATGCGCTGGGAGGCGTAACCGGTGCCGCGAACGGTCAGGATCAGCTCGGGGTTGCGCGGGTCGGGCTCGAGCTTGCCGCGCAGACGGGCCACGTAGACATCCACGACCCGCAGATCGGCGGCACGGCGGGGCGGATAGCCCCAAAGCTGCTCGAGGATCTCAGCGCGGGGAACGACCCGGCCAGGCTCACGGAACAGCAGTTCCAGCAGGCTGAATTCGGTGTAGGTCAAACCGATGCGCTCACCATCTCGGGTGACCTGACGGCGGTTGGTGTCCACCACCAGGTCGC
Organism: Vulcanococcus sp. CPBay_Sum15L08_68; assembly: GCF_017855895.1. Classification (NCBI taxonomy): domain Bacteria; kingdom Bacillati; phylum Cyanobacteriota; class Cyanophyceae; order Synechococcales; family Synechococcaceae; genus Vulcanococcus; species Vulcanococcus sp. CPBay_Sum15L08_68. Next base: position 1,569 of record NZ_JAFMFX010000072.1, read on the forward strand.
CGACGCGCAGAACACCCTGACCCGCGGGTACATCCCGGGGCTCGTTGGTGGCCGAACCGCGGCCAACGCGGCGCAGGATCGTGGCGATCCGAGCCTCCAGTTCTTTGGGGCTGAAGGGTTTCGGCAGATAGTCGTCCGCCCCCAGATCCAAGCCGGCGACCCGCTCGGCGATGGCATCCAAGGCCGAGAGAAAAATGATCGGCACGCAGGACTCCGCCCGCAGGCGCCGGCAGACCGCGAAGCCATCGAGCTTCGGGAGCATCACGTCGAGCACCACCAGGTCGGGCTGCTCTTTGTGGAAGAGGGCGAGCGCTTCCTCACCGTCTTCAGCGCAGACCACCTGATAGCCAGCCAGCTGGAGACGCATGACGAGCACCCGACGCACGGCCGGCTCGTCATCCACCACCATCACGGTGGCGCGCTGCTCTGACGAAGCCTCGACAGAAGAGGCATCACTCTGTCGTTGCTGCTCGTCGAGCGGCATGCACTACACAGCGTGAAGAAGCGCAACGTTAACTCTCAGACCTCTCTTGGCGATAGCCTTTTGCCGGCCAGCTGAGCTATGCAGCGCCAGTCTTAAGGTTTTCTCCAGGTCGACCTAGGGCCAGCGTCCTGCGGCATAGGCGTTCCATTGACGCTCCGCCTCAGCCAAGGCCGCATCACTGCTGATCTGGCCCAACATCGCCCGCTGCAGCTGGGTGTAGACGATGGCCTGCAGCCGCTTCACCCCAGGGCTGGCCGGCACCAGCACCCGAGCTGAACTCAGGGTTTGGGCCGAGAGCAAACGGGCCTGCCGCACCAGCTGCTCCGCCTGAGTCGACGGTTGCTCATCCGCCAGGGCCTCTTCCACCTGCCGCAAGGCACCGGTGGACGAGGGCAGCACCCGTGCCTGCTCGGCAAAACGCGCCTGGTTATTGGCATCGGTCAGAAAAAGGGCGAAGCGGGTCGCCGGCCCGGCCACCTTGCTCTGGCGGGGAATCGCCAGGGTCATCACCGCCACATTGGCGGCGCCATTGGCACCGGTCAGGGGCGGGTAGGGACGGGTGGCCGCGGCCACCTGGGGCGCATTGGTCTGGATGCTGCGCAGGAACTCCGCCCCGCTGCCCACCTGGGCCAACTCACCGCTTTGGTAGAGCTCAATCGCGCGCCGGTAGCCCTGGCTGACCACCTCCCGGGGCAGCAGGCCGCGGCGATAGAGATCGCTCCAGAAGGCAAAGGCCCGCCGGCCCGCCGGCGTGTTGAAGGCCGCCCGCTGGCGCTGATCCAGCAGCGTCACCCCCATCTGCACCAGGGACTCGAGTAACTCCGCGGAGTCCTCAGGAACAACGGTGACAAACAGGGCATAGCGCCCCGTGCGGCGCTTGACGGCTTCGGCGTAGGCCGGCACCTCAGCCCAGGTGCGCGGCGGCGCGTCGTAGCCGGCCTGACTCAGCAGCTGGCTGTTGGCCAGGGTGATCCGGGCCGTCAGATACCAAGGAATGGCGAACTGCTGCAGCTGACCATCGGGAGCGGCGCTTTGGCCCGCTTGCCAGATCAGCGGCAGATAGGTCTCTGCAGCGCCCTGGGGCAACAGGGGCTCAAGGGGCTGCAGGCCGCCTTTGCTGGCCAAGTTGGCCGCGAAGAGCGGGTTCAGGTTCACCACATCGGGAGCCGTGCGCGCAAACACCGCCGCCAGCAACTTGCGCTCGACCGATCCCCAGGGGACATCGGTCCAAACCACGTCATAGCCAGGGTTTTGCTGCTCCCAGCGGGCAATGACTCCGTTGAGGTAGTCGTTGAACTTGGGGGCCAGATCCAAGGTCCAGAACTGGATTGGAATGCGATCGGAGGTCTGCCGCCGAGCGGGGGCGCAAGCCGCCAGCACCCCCGTGAGCGCCGCAGCCGCCAGCAGCCCCAAGGCCAACCGCTTGGGCGTCTTCATCCCCGTGCGGAGAGCAGTTGTCGCCAACGCAGCAGCAAAACCGAACAAACCAGGGGGGCCAGCAAGGCCGTGATCAAAGCCTGAGCCGCCAGCAGCTGCAAGCCACCCTCGGGCAACACACCCTGGAACTGCCACTGCAGCAAGAAGCTGCCCCCTAGGACCAGGCTGCCCAGGGCCGCCAGCAGCCCCAGGTTGAAGCTGCGCTCAATCGGACTACCCCGCCGGCCCAGGCGTCCCCACCACCAACCCAACAGCACCAAAGCAGGCAGCTGGGTGACGTGACCGACATGCAAGCCGTCGAGCAGCAAGCCCAAGGCCAAGCCTGCATACGCCCCGGACCAGGGCCCATCCACCAAAGCCCAGGGCAGCAGCCAGAGCACCGCCCAACTCGGGGAAACGCCATCGAGGCTCAACCAGCCCGGGGAGAGCAAGGTCAACGCCGGGACCGAGAGGGCAGAGGCCACGCAGAGGCCATGGCGGTGCAATCCGGCCATCGCTAACGGGACACCAACTGCACCCAATCGACCGCGTCGATCGGTGCACTCAGTTGAACCACAGCATCGGGGGCCGGGACCAATTCCTCATCGACGCTCTGGACAACACCCACCGTGAGATTGGGGGGAAGCAAGGTGCTGGCGGGGGAGGTGGTCACCACATCCCCGGGGCGAACTCCCGTGTCCTTATCCAGGAACTGGAGCCGCGGCCGCGGCGTATCGCCGCCAATCAACAGGCCATGGCGCTTGACCCGCGGGACCCAGACCCCCAGGCGGCTCGTGCTGTTGGTCAGCAGCGCGACGCGGGCCGTGCTGGGGGTGACGCTGGCGACCCGGCCAATCAGGCCACCCGGGGCGAGGACAGCAGCGCCGGCGCGCACCCCCTGCAGGCTGCCCTTGCCCAACTCCAACTGTTGCCACCAACCGGAGGCCTGGCGGGAGATCACCGGAGCCGAGATCCGTGCACCCTTGGCTTGATCCAGGGCAACCAGACCCCGCAAGCGGGCGTTGTCGCTCTCCAACTGCTGCAGCCGCGTCTGCTGATCCAACTGCTGCGCGGAGCGGAGCCATTCGGACTGGGCCTGGCCCGGCCAGAACGGACGACTCAACAGGGCGTAGGCATCGAGGACGCCCGCACCCTTGCTGAGCCGCACGCCAGCCAAGACAGCCAGCAGCAACCACCAAGGCCAGGCCTGAAGCAGCTTCTGGAGTAAAGGAACCCGGAGGAGTCGACTGGCCATTACGCGTTCAGCCTGCTGAAGTCAGGGGTGTCGAGCACCCGCTCGAGGCGCTGGTAGTCCTCAATCACACGACCGCAGCCGTTGACCACACAGAGCAAGGGATCCTCGGCGATGTGCACCAGGATTCCGGTCTCGTGGCTGATCAGATCGGTGATGCCGCGGACCAAGGCCCCGCCCCCCGCCAGCACAATCCCCCGGTCGACGATGTCGGCCGCCAACTCCGGCGGCGTGCGCTCCAGGGTTCGCTTGACCGCCTCCACGATCACGTTCAGGGGCTCCGCCATCGCCTCGCGGATATCGCCGGCACGCACGGGAATCGTGCGGGGCAGACCCGAGAGCAAATGCAACCCGCGAACGTCCATCGTCGATTCGTCGAAGGCGTCGTCGGGGAAGGCCGAACCGATCCGGATCTTGATCTCCTCGGCGGTGCGCTCCCCCACCACCAGGTTGTGGACCTTTTTGAGGTAGTTGCTGATCGAATCGCTGAGCTCATCGCCGGCGACCCGCACCGACTCGCTGAGCACCGTGCCCCCCAGGGACAGCACCGCCACCTCCGTGGTGCCGCCGCCAATGTCGACAATCATCGTGCCGACGGGTTCGGTCACCGGCAGGCCCGCGCCGATGGCCGCGGCCACGGGCTCCTCAATCAAATGCACATTGCGGGCGCCCGCTAAGCCCGCTTCGCGCACCGCGCGGCGCTCCACGCCGGTCACCCCGCTGGGGATGCCGATGACCAAGCGGGGCGCCACGATGCCGCGGCCCTCATTCCCTTTCTGAATAAAGGTCTTGATCATCTGCTCAGCGGCGTCGAAGTCAGCGATCACGCCATCGCGCAGGGGACGCACGGCACGGATATTTCCAGGGGTGCGGCCCAACATCAGCTTCGCCTCATCCCCCACCGCCAGGGGCACACCACGCTCAAGGTCGATCGCCACCACGGAGGGCTCCTGCAGGACGATGCCCTTACCGGAGACATACATCAGGGTGTTCGCCGTCCCTAGATCGATGCCGATGTCGCGGGACAGCTGGAAACGCTTGAAGAACACAGACGTCTCCCCATTCCCTCAAAGCATAGGTAGATCCTGCGATCTGACACCCTCAAAGACCTAGCTGCCACTCGGGTTTTGCAGCGGTGGTGACACATCCGGGGCAAAGGGTGGAACTCTCACCTCGAAGCTCCCCGCCCGGGGACTGCATCATTGATCCAACGCAAACGCAGGAGAACGCCATGGGCGTCAATTCCGTCACCCTGGTCGGCCGCGCTGGCCGCGACCCCGAAGTGCGCTACTTCGAGTCCGGCAGCATGGTGGCCAACCTGACCATCGCGGTGAACCGCCGCAGCAATAACGACGAGCCCGACTGGTTCAACCTGGAGATCTGGGGCAAGCAAGCTCAGGTCGCCGCCGACTACGTCCGCAAGGGCTCCCTGCTGGGAATCATCGGCAGCTTCAAGCTGGACCGCTGGACGGACCGCAACAGCGGCGAAGAGCGCAGCAAGCCCGTGGTTCGGGTGGACCGCCTGGAACTGCTGGGCTCCAAACGTGACGCTGAAGCCAACGGCTTTGGCGGCGGTGGTTTCGGTGGCGGCGCGCCCAGCGAAGAAGAAGTGCCGTTCTGAGCGATCGCAGGACGAGCACAAAAAAGCCCGGTCTTGCATCGACCGGGCTTCAGGAAGAGAAGCCCCTCAGTGTTGAGGGGCTTTGTTGTCTCAGGGCTCAGTAGCGGTAGTGCTCGAGCTTGTAGGGGCCCTCAACGGGAACGTTGATGTAGGCGGCCTGCTCGGCGGACAGCTCGGTGAGCTTGGCGCCGATCTTCTCGAGGTGGAGGCGAGCCACCATCTCATCGAGGTGCTTGGGCAGCACGTAGACCTCTTTGGCGTACTGAGCGCCCTTGGTGAAGAGCTCGATCTGAGCCAGCACCTGGTTGGTGAAGGAGTTGCTCATCACGAAGCTGGGGTGGCCGGTGGCGCAGCCCAGGTTCACCAGACGACCCTCGGCCAGCAACAGGATCTTGTTGCCGCTGGGCAGGGTGATGTGGTCGACCTGGGGCTTGATGTTCTCCCAGGTGTACTGCTTCAGCGAGGCGACATCGATTTCGTTATCGAAGTGGCCGATGTTGCAGACGATCGCCTGATCCTTCATCTGGATCAGGTGCTCGTGGCGGATCACCTGGAAGTTGCCGGTGGCGGTGACGAAGATGTCGACATCAGCCACAACGTCCTCCAGACGGACGACGCGGTAGCCCTCCATGGCGGCCTGCAGGGCGCAGATCGGATCGATCTCAGCGATCATCACGGTGGCGCCAAGACCACGCAGGGACTGGGCCGAACCCTTGCCCACATCGCCGTAGCCGAGCACCAGGGCGACCTTGCCGGCCACCATCACGTCGGTGGCGCGCTTGATGCTGTCCACCAGGGACTCACGGCAGCCGTAGAGGTTGTCGAACTTGCTCTTGGTGACGGAGTCGTTGACGTTGATGGCGGGGAAGGGGAGCTCGCCGCTCTTCTGCAGTTGATAGAGACGGGCCACACCGGTGGTGGTTTCCTCGGTCACGCCCTGGATCTGGGCCTTGATCCGGGAATAGAAGCCAGGCTGGGCAGCCAGCTTCTGGCGAATGCTGTTGAAGAGCGCGGTCTCCTCTTCGTTGCTGGGGTTGTCCAGAACGGAGGGATCGCTCTCGGCCTTGGTGCCCAGGATCACGAGGCCGGTGGCATCGCCGCCGTCATCGAGAATCATGTTGGGGGTACCGCCATCGCCCCACTCGAGGATGCGGTGGGTGAAGGCCCAGTACTCATCGAGGGTCTCGCCCTTGTAGGCGAACACAGGGACACCCGCAGCAGCGATCGCAGCAGCGGCGTGGTCCTGGGTGGAGAAGATGTTGCAGCTGGCCCAGCGCACTTCGGCGCCCAGGGCCACCAGGGTTTCGATCAGAACGGCGGTCTGAATCGTCATGTGCAGGGAACCCGCAATGCGGGCACCCTTGAGGGGCTGCTCAGCGCCGTACTTGCTGCGCAGGGCCACCAGACCGGGCATCTCGGTCTCAGCGATCTCGATCTCCTTGCGACCGAAATCAGCCAGACCCAGATCGGCGATCACATAGGTGCTGGTGCTCTGCAGCGCAGGCGCAGTGGGGGAGGCCACCATGGTTGATGTTCTTGAGGTGAATGCACTCGCCAGCCCAGACCGTGGCTTGGCAAGAGGTGTGGAATATCTGCAGAGACGCCGAGGCTTCGGGCTCGCTTAAGGGCAATCTATCGGTATGCAACAACTGAGCGTGCAGTTAGCGGATGCGGCGGCCACCCAGAACCTGGGCCGTCAACTGGCCTTGGACTGGCTCGCGTTGCCGCAGCCCAGGCCCATCCTGTTGCTGGAGGGGGATTTAGGAGCGGGCAAGACCTCCCTGGTGCAAGGGATTGCCCTGGCTCTCGAGATCGATGAACCCATCACTAGCCCCACCTTTGCCTTAGCGCAGCATTACCAAGGACAGGCCGCCGCCTTGGTCCATCTCGACCTCTATCGCCTTGAGCAGAGTGCCTCCGCCGATGAGCTCTTCTGCCAAGAAGAAGAGGAAGCCCAGGCACTAGGCGCCTTGATGGCGGTGGAGTGGCCCGGGCGACTGAGCTTCAAACCAGAAGGCGCCTGGGCCCTGCAGCTGGACCTGCTCGACGCAAACGACCCCGAGGCCGGCCGGGTGGCCAGGCTGCAGAGCTAACGCTGCAGAAACCGCTGCACCGCAGCCGCATCGGGTTGAGGGTCAATCGCCCCCGCCCCGCCGCAGACCAAGGCACCACAGGCCGCAGCGAACCGGAGCATCTGCTCAGGCGGCACCGCCCCCTGCACCAGTTGATGCAAGAGACC
>NZ_JAFMFX010000073.1:0-8440 GCF_017855895.1 Vulcanococcus sp. CPBay_Sum15L08_68
GCCCCAGAGCCATTGCGCACGGGCTCTAGGGCAACGCCCACCATCGCGTGGCTGACCTTGCCGCTGGTCACCAGCTGCTGGGCCACCGATCGGGCCTGATTGACAGGGATGGCGAAGCCAAGGCCCGCCCCAGGGCCGGAGCGCACCAAGGTGTTGATGCCAATGACCTCCCCGTCGGCGTTGAGCAAGGGCCCACCGGAATTACCGGGATTAATGGCGGCGTCGGTCTGAATCAGCTGCAACCGCTTATCGGTGATCCCCAGCGCCGCGGCGTTGCGGTTCAGGTTGCTGACGATCCCCAAGGTCACGGTTTGATCCAGGCCGAAGGGATTGCCCACCGCAATCACCCATTCGCCCACCTGCAGGGCATCGGAATCACCCAGGGCGGCCACGGGCCAAGGACCTGGCCCGTTCAAGCGGACCACGGCGAGGTCCGTGACGCTGTCACTGCCGACAACCTTGCCCTCCACCCGGCGACCGTCGGGCAGACCGACCATCACCCGCGTCGTGCCCTCGACGACGTGGGCATTGGTCAGCAGCAAGCCCGAGGGGTCGTAGATCACCCCACTCCCCTGGCCGCGCTCGGTCCGCTGGGAGGGAGGAATCCGGGTCGCTCCGCCCCCGGGCGGCAGCCCGAAAAACTGCCGCAGCATCGGGTCGTTAAACGGGAAGGGCGTGACCAGGGATCCCCCTGGAACCACGACGGTGCGCTCCGTATCGATCGTCACGACCGCAGGGCCGGTGCGCTTCACCGCCTCGGCCACAAAGGATTGACGGGTCAGGGCCGGCGCCGGCGCGCTCTGGGCCGCCACCGGTGGCAGAGCCAGGAGGACGGGGCCAGCACCTGCCGCCAGCAAAAGGCCGGCCATCCGTGCTGCTGCGCCAGCCATGGAACCAAGAGCAAATCTGCGAAACCGTAAGCAGAACGCTCCAGGGCACGCAAGCACCGGGGGGCGCGCGATGATGGGGCAGTCGGCCTTCCAGAGCTCCGCCATGCTCGCCACCACACCCGATCTCGGTCTGGTCGCCAGCAAGCTGCTGCCGCTGGTCTACGGCGCCTGCTTCATCGGGCTGCTCTGGCAGGCCTTTCGGATCATGGCCCGCGGCTACTCAGCCGTGCCCCGTCCCGGTGACCGGGACCGCACGCCCCAGGGGGATCGAACGGGGCGGCTGACGATTCACCCCGAGCTCTTGGATCAGGACGGACAGCTCACCCAAGACGACCTACTCACGGTGCGTTTTGGCGAAGACGACGAGTAACCCGCCTGACTGAACGACCCCAGAGCAACCCGCTTGGACCCTCCAGCTGGTACAACCAGTGGGTGCTTGTGAACATTGGCGGAGGCTGAGTGGAGCAAAGAACCCGGATCGTGGCTGCTGTGCTCAAGGCCATCAAGCTGCCCCCGCGCTTCCAGCTCAAGTTGGTGAAAGAGGATCCCGTTCGCCTGGAACTGATCCTGACCCCCGCCTACGGCAAGGAGCCCATCCTGGTGGGCCTCGTTGAATCCCAGGATCTGGTGACCCGCCGCGACCGCGAAGGCCGCATCCCTAGGGATCTCCAGGGCACCTGGGACTGGACCGTGCGCCACGGCAACGTCAACACCGGCGGCTGGAACCCCTATCTCAAAGAAGCCCTGCAGACGATGTTTGAAACCGGTCTGCCGGCCATCGTCTACGAAGAGCTGACCGGTGAGCTGTACCACCCGGTCGATGGCGCGCGCCACGTGCGCTGACGCCCGGATCACCCAGCGTGCCGCTTCCGATTGAGCCGCTGCTGCCCGAGCTGGTGCAGCGGCTTCCAGCGGGCGGAACCTTGCTGCTGCAGGCTCCACCGGGGGCCGGAAAAACCACAGGCGTGCCCCTGGCCCTGCTTGAGGCCCTGCCCCCGGAGAGCGGGCGGGTCTTGATGCTGGAGCCGCGCCGGCTCGCTGCCAAAGCCGCGGCCCAGCGTCTGGCCAGCAGTCTTGGCGAGGACGTCGGCCAACGGATTGGCTATCGCGTCCGCCTGGAGAGCCGGGTCTCAGCCGCCACCCGGGTGGAGGTGCTGACCGACGGTCTGTTCCTGCGGCAGCTGCAGTCCGACCCCAGCCTGGAGGGGGTGGCCTGCGTGATCTTCGACGAATTTCACGAGCGCCGCAGCGAGGCGGACCTGGCCTTGGCGCTGCTGCGGGAGGCCAGGGCGGTGATCGCACCGGAGGTGCGACTGCTGGTGATGTCAGCGACGCTCAACCTCCAGCCCCTGCGCGAACAGCTGCCCGAGGCCGCGCTGCTCACCAGCGAAGGACGAAGCTTCCCCGTCGCGGTGCAGCACCAACCGGCTCGAGAGCGTGAGACCCTCTCCGCCCAGGTGGTCCGGGCCCTGGAGAGCCAATGGCTGGACCAACGGCAGGACCACGAGACCGCCCTGGTGTTCCTCCCTGGACAACGCCAGATTCAGCAGTGCCAGGAGGCGATCGCGCGGACCAGCTGGTCCCAGGACCTGGAGATCTGCCCCCTGCACGGCAACTTGCCCCTGGGGGAGCAGAGCCGCGCGATCCAAGCCAGCCGCAGCCCCGCGGGGAAGGTGGTGCTGGCGACGGCCATTGCCGAAAGCTCCCTGACGATCGCCGGGGTCGCCCTGGTGATCGATAGCGGCCTCAGCCGCCGCAGCCGCTTCGACCCCGCCAGCGGCATGGAGAGCCTGGTCACGCTCCCGGCTAGCCAGGCCAGTGCGGAGCAACGGGCTGGCCGCGCCGGACGCCTCGGTCCAGGGCGCGCGGTCCGCCTCTGGAGCCCCGCGGAGCAGCAGCGGCGCCCAGCCTTCGATCCCCCGGCCCTGCTGGAGGCCGACCCCGCCCCCCTGGTGCTGCAACTGGCCCAGTGGGGCGCGGGTCTGGGGGAGGAGTTGCCCTGGCTGGAGCCACCGCCACGGCCCCATCTGCTGGAGGGGCAGGAGCTGCTCCAACAACTGGGCGCCCTCAATGACGCCGGGCAACTCAACAGCCATGGGCGCCAACTCAGCCAGCTGGGGGTGCATCCCCGCCTGGGCCAGGTGCTGCTGCAGGCCCAGGAGCTCGGCGTACCAAGCCTGGGCTGCGCCCTGGCCGCCCTGCTGAGCGAGCGGGACCCCCTGCGGCTGGATGAGGCCGGCTGTGATCTGCTGCGCCGGCTGGATTGGCTGCGGCAGGACGGGCGAGACCATCGCCGGCGCTCGATTCAGCAGCTGCAGGCGCAGCTGGAGCGCCAGCTCCAGGGCATCGCCGGTCAAGAACGCCGTCGCCCCCAACCAACCCTGAACAGTGGCGAGGAGGCATTGCTCTGCGCCGAGCTGATTGCCCAGGCCTACCCCGAGCGGGTCAGCCTGCAGCGCCCAGGCGCCCCCGGTCGCTACCAGCTGCGCTCCGGCCGTGGCGCCGAACTGCATCCCGGCGACCCCCTCTGGGGCAGCGAGGCCCTGGCCATTGCCCATGCCGATGGGGGAGGCAGTGACTGCCGCATCCAGCTGGCCTTGGCCCTGCCGCAGAGCAGCGTCGAGAGCCTGGCCCAAACGCAGGGCGAACGCCTGCAACTGGTGAGCTGGGATCCCAGCCAAGAGCGGGTCAAGGCCGAGGAGAGCCTCCAATTGGGTGCGCTGACGCTGGAGCGCCGGCCCCTGCGCGATCCCCCAGCAGAGCTCCTGCGCGCCGCGCTGCTCGAGGGCTTGGCCGATCTGGGGCTCGAGGCCCTGCCCTGGGGCAAAGGCTCAAGGCAGTTGCAACAGCGTCTCTGCCTGGCCCACCGGGAACTGGGCGCCCCCTGGCTGGACCGCAGCGATGCCGTCCTGGAAGCCGACCCCCTGGGCTGGCTCGGGGATCAACTGGAGGGCCTGCGCTCGCGCCAGGACTTGCAACAACTCAATCTCTGCGAGGCCCTCTGGAGCGGTCTGGACTGGTCCTTGCGCCAGGAGCTCGAGACGCTGCTGCCCACCAGCCTGGCGATTCCCTCCGGCCGTCAGGCCAGCCTCGACTACAGCAGCGGCACACCGGTGCTGGCCGTGAAATTGCAGGAGCTCTTCGGGGCCGCCACCACCCCGACGGTCCTGGGCGGACGGCTGCCGGTGACGGTGCAACTGCTCTCGCCGGCGGGGCGCCCCGCGGCGATCACCCAAGACCTCGCGGGCTTCTGGACTGGGGCGTATCGGGACGTGCGCCGGGACCTGCGGGGCCGCTATCCCCGCCATCCCTGGCCCGAGGATCCAGCCAACGCCACGCCCACGGCCCTCACCAAAAAGCGGCTGGAGCAACAGCAGCGCTAGGCCATCAGGTGGCCAAAACCAAAGTGGCGCAGCCCCTCGGCGATGCCCTGACATCCATGGCCCTGGGCGTGATAGACCCCCGAGAGACGGGGCAACTGCTCCACCAGGGCCGGCTCGGCATTGCCGACCATGACCCCCTTGAGGCCGGTTTCAAACATCGCCAGATCGTTGAGGGTGTCCCCAGCGGTGACCACCGTGGCGTGATCCGCCTCCAACCACGCGAGCAACGACAGCAGGGTTGAACCCTTGTTGACCCCGCCCGGGAGGACATCGAAATAGCGGTTGTCGGACATCACGACCGTCGCCCCCTCCGCCTCGAGCACAGGGATGAGGCCCAGGTCGAACTGATCGAGGTCGACATAGAAGGCCAGACGTCGGTTGGAGCTCATGGGCTGCAGTTCCAGTCCAGGCTGCCCCTCCAGCAGCGTGCGCAACCGCGGTTCCAGGGCCTGCCAGCGCTGCTCAATGGGGTCCACCGCCAGTGGGATCGGCAACAGGGAGGAACCGCAGGCCACCGTGCAGCCCACATCACCGATGACCAGATGGGGGGCCGCCAGCCCCAAGGGTTCGTCGTCCCCCAGGACCTGAGCGATGGCGCCCAGGTCCCTGCCGGTACAGAAGACATGGAGTACCCGCTCGCGCTGCTCGGCCAGCCAGCGATAGAAGCCGCGACGCTCCTCGCTTGGTCCCCCCAGCAGGGTGCCGTCGAGATCGGTGACCAGCACCAGCTCCGGGTGCTCCGGCAAGGGGGCGGCGAGCTGACTCTGCAGGCGCGCTCGAGGGGACGTCACAGGCACCCGGGCAAAGGCGCGCCAACGCTATCGGTGGGCCAAACTGGCTGCGGTTGTGCGTCCTGCAGAGTCCTGGCCCGCTTCTACGCCAAAAATCGCCGCGACGGTGCCCGACTGCTCAGTTCAGCCCTGGTGCTGACCACCATTGCCCTGTTCAACGTCCAGAACGCCGTCGGCCTGGCTTTGAGCGTCATCGGTGCTGTGGTTTGTCTCTACTGGTGGAGCTGCTACCGCCAACTCGAGCGCTGATGCTCCTGCGCGCCTGAGCCGGTGATGAAGAGCGACTCCGGCATCCCGCGTTACAGCGTCGCGGAACTCAATCAAGCGATTGGCTCGCTGCTGGAGCGGGGCTTTGCCCCCCGGTTTCTGCTGGAGGCCACCGTTTCGCGGCCCCAACTGAAAAAAGGGCATCTGTGGCTGACCCTGGTGGATGAGTCGGCCTCCATCTCCGGTGTGGTCTGGTCCTCCCAGCGGGAGCGCCTGAGCTACCAGCCCAGCGAAGGGGATGGGGTCCTGGTGGTGGGGAAACTGAACTTCTGGGCCAGCCGCGCCAACCTCTGCGTTCAGATCCTCGACATCCGTCCGGCCCTCAGCGCGGTTCTACGGCAGTTCGAGCGGGTCTGCGCGCTCCTGGAACCCGAGGGCCTCTTGGCCGCGGAGCGCAAACGCCCCCTGCCGGAGATGCCCGCAGCGATTGCCCTCTTAACCAGCGTGCCCAGTTCGGCCCTGGCGGACATGCTGCGCACAGCCCAGGAGCGCTGGCCGGCGACCACGGTTCACGTGGTGCCGATTCCCGTGCAGGGGATGGTGGCCGCAACCATCCGCAAGCGCCTGGCCGAGGTGCTCGAGCGCAGCGACGAACTGCAGATCGAGGCCATCGTTCTGGCCCGCGGGGGCGGCGCTCGAGAGGACCTGGCCGTCTTCGATGACGAAGAACTGGCCCGCGACCTGGCGGCGAGCCCGATCCCGGTGGTCACTGGCTTGGGCCATGAGGACGACACGACCGTGGCCGACCTTGTGGCGGACTACCGGGCGGCGACGCCGACGGCGGCCGTTGTTGCGCTTCTGCCGGATCGCGAGTCCCTCTCCCAGGGCCTCCAGCACCGTCTGGCCATCGTGCGTCAACTGATGCTGCATCGCCTCCAGCAGGGACAGCAGCGACTCGCGCTGCAGCGCCAGCGGCTGGAGCAATGCCACCCCAGCCTGATCATCGAGCGGGAGCGCGAGCGACTGCAGCAACGGCTGCAACTGCTGGAAGCCCTGTCACCGCAACGGCTGCTCAGACGCGGCTTCTCCTTGGTGCGCAGGGCCGATGGCTCCCTGCTGCGCTCCGTCAGCCAGAGCCAAGCGGGCGATGCCCTCAGGCTGGAGCTGGTCGACGGCAAGATCGAGGCCGTGGTGGAGCAGGTCAGCCCTCACCCCTGATGCCATGACGGAAGCCAAACCCCAAACCAAGCGCAAGAAGCCCGCGAGCAAAGCCAAGGCCGCTGCTTCGTCTGAAACCGAGCAGTGGCAGAAGGAGATCGAAGGCCTGAGCTACCAAGAGGCCAACACGGCCCTGGAGCTCACCCTGGCGAAGCTTCAGTCCGCAGAGCTGGAGGTCGAGGAGATGGCCGGCCTCTATCGCCGCGCTGAGGCCTATGCCGCCCGCTGCCAGGTGGTGCTCGAGCAGGTGGCCCAGGAAGTGGTCGAATGGGAGGCACTCAGCACCTAGGGACCGCGATGGCCTCCAAACCCGCTCAGCAACCCTGGCTGGCCTGGCTCTATCTCGCCCTGGCGGTGGCGGGCGGAGTGCTGCCCTGGCTCTCCAATCTGGAGTTCATGCGCGAGTACGGCGCCAGTTTTGACCTGGCCCAGTTCATCGCCCTGGCCAATGCCAATCCGGCCGCTGAATCGCTGTCGCGGGATCTGCTGGTGGGGGCTTCAGCGATCACGATCTGGATCGTCGTAGAGAGCCGGCGCCTGCAGATGCGTCACCTCTGGATTGTTCTGCTGAGCGCAGGAACGATTGCCTTTGCCTTCGCCGCGCCCTTCTTTTTATTCCTGCGGGAACGTCGTCTTGCTGAGATGGCGCGAACCAGCGAAGGCTGAGGGAAGCCCTAGCGATCCGTGACGTCCTGCACCTGAACGTCGACCACCGCATCGCTAGCGGGGGCATCGACGGGCTTGGCCGCGGAGGCGGCTGGACGCACCTGGCTGAGGTCCGCCCCACAGGCCGGACAAGCGGGCGCTCCAACGCTGGGGGTCCCGCAGGCCGGACAGGTCACGATGCGGCGCTTGAACCACTGCCAGGCCAGAAAGCCCGCTCCACCAAGGACCAGGGGCCCCAAGACCAACAGCAAGGTGATGCCCTCGAGGACATCAACGAACAGACGCCCAGCCAGCCCCGGAGCGATCAGCAGGACGCCGATCAGCGTGATCCAAAGCCAAGGAATCGGACGTTGCATCGCCTAGCGCAAACGGAGCAGCCGCAGGACCATCATCCTGCCGAAAGCTCGCGGCGCTTGCTGCAGACCACGCTGAGGGCCATGCCGTAATAGACGACCAGCGCCACCAGCCAAACCCAGAGGCTGAGGACCAACACACCACCAATGACGCCATAGGCCTGAAAGCGCGCCCCCAGGGAGATCAGGCTTCGGCCCAGGGCCAGGTTCAGGGCCGTCAGGGCTGAGCCAATCAGCAGCGATCCCGGAATGAGAGGACGCAAGGGGACCCTGCGGGTCGGCATGAAGGCCAGCAGGACAAACGCCAGCGAGCAGCTAATGACGACGCTGATGCCCAAGTCCACCAGCAGAGGAACCGGTGCCCAGAGGTGAAGCTTGGCGGGAAGCCAGCTCTCCAGCAGCAGTCTCCAGCTGCCGGGCTTGAGCAGACGCAGGTTGGTCGTGATCTGATCGAGAACCACAAAAAAGCCGATCAGAACAACAACAACCAGTGACTCAATGCGGTTACGAATGAACTTCCAAACCGGCTTTTTCCAGTTCTCCGGTGGAGTCAGAATCGGACGAAAACCCCAAAGCCGATCTGCTCCGCGTTGAAGACTGAGATAGGCATTGGTGGAAGAGATCACCAGAAAGATGACACCAATCAAGCCCGCACCCGTGCCCTGCTTATACAGGCGCAGCAGCGTTGTACTCACCAGGGGCAAGGCCGAAGGGGGCAAAAACTGATCCGCAACAGCGATGACCTGATCGGCCAGTCCATCCATGCGCCCCAGAACCAGGCCAGCGACGCCCAGCGCAATCAGGAGGATGGGGAAAAAGGACTGAAGGCTGTGATACGCAAAGGCCGCACTGAGATCCACACAATCTTCTCGATCCCAAAGGCGATAGGCCTTCCAGAACGGCTTCACAATCGCGCGCCATCGACGCGAACG